>JAMOVZ010000442.1 GCA_027061865.1 Desulfobacterales bacterium | reverse complement strand
GCCAAATCAGCAATATAGGCAGATGTGGCAGAGGTGACCACAGAGAGACTGAGACCAAAGAGAATGCTAAGAGCCAAAATGGTCAAGAAAGAGCCGAACAAATGAAACGAGCCTATACACAGTGCCCCCAGTATGGCACCCACAAATATCTGAGGAGTCCTTCCATGCTTGTCCGAAACTCTTCCCATCATTGGCTTTGAAATGGCAAGTGTTATTACCTGGGCTGAAAGGCACACACCTATCTGATAAGCACTCAAACCCACCTTTAGGGAATAAAGCGGAATAAAGGTCTCAAAGGTTCCATAGGCAAAGAGTATTGCGGCCTCCACTGCGCTGGTAATCACCACGGCCCTGTTTGTAATGACCCCCTTGAATGCAGACAAGGTCTCATCCCAGGACTGTCTCTCCCCTTCCCTCTCCCTTGGTGAAGGTAGCCTTATTGCCAAGATGAGGGCCAGTAGGGCAGCCCCGCCACAGACAAGATAAACCACTCTATAGCTCAAAAGTGGGCTATAAACCAGTGCCCCTATGATGCTCCCTCCAACCACGGGGGCCATGAACCTACCAATAAGGGTAGAGGTGGAAAACCATCCCAGCTTCTCACCCCTAGTCCGCTCATACACATCAGAGACAAGGGCCATTGCCACAGGCACAAATATGGCAGTGGCCAGTCCGTGGTAAAACCGAACAAGGGCCAACTGCCAAAGATTGATAACAAAGAGATAGAGAAATGGCGCAGAAGAGAAAACCAGGAGAGAGAAGACGAGCATCCTCTTTCTACCGAATCGATCTGAAAAAAGCCCTGCGGGGATGCTCGCCACCACTCCTGTAAATGCAGACACAGAGGCCACAAGGCCCACTCCAGAAGGGTCGGCCCCCAGGTATTCGGCAAACAAGGGAAGGACCGGTGACTTTGAGATTGTGGAACTGAATATAGCAAACAGTCCGGTTCCACTTAGCATTATGAAGGGACTTGGCTTCATCTCCCCATCAATTGCTGTATCTCTCGGTGATACTGAAAGTAGCGGTTCATGGTTTTTTCATTCTTGCCATACTTGGGATACTCCCTCAAAATTTCTTCAAAGCGCTCCTCGGCCTCCCTTTCAGAGGAAAGGTTGACCAAGCCTTCGGTGATGATATCCACCAGTCTGTCGGCATAAATCACTATCTTTTCTTCAAGACTCTTGAGCGAGTAGTCCTTCACAGGAAGGCCCAACTCCTCTGCTTCCTTTTCACTCAACCCCCCTCGGATATGCTTTTCCATGATGGCTATAACCTCCTCAGGGAGTCCTAGCTCTTTGCCGATTTCAGCACCCACCTTGCCGTGCTCAATCTCTCGAGTCTTTGCCTTGCCCAAATCGTGAAAGAGCGCACCCCTTGCAACAAGTTCCATATCTAGGTCAGCACCGGTCCTTTCGGCTATCTCAATGGCCTTCTCTGCCACCTTGATGCAGTGAGCAATATCATCTTCTGCCACACCAGCATCTCTCAGGATGGCTACATCTTCGTCTCTTATCTTGTATGCCATGTTGCCCCCTCCTACTTGACCCCAAAGTAGTTCAAGGTTTCAGTCAATGCCTTTGCCAAGTCCTCCAAAAGGTGACCAAACTTTCCCTTCAGATCATCGTGAATGTGCTGGATATATTCATCAGCCCCTTCAAGACCGTACTTCTGTTCAAACATCTTTGCGTATTCATACATTTTGGTGATATCATGTCTTTCAGCCTTCTTCTCAGCATCACCATCCAACCATTCGTGGATTTCCCGGTATTCCTTTCCTGTCCTCTCTTTGCTGATCTGAACGTGTCTTTCAATTGGTGGCATATCTAATCCTCCTTTCACGGTCTTTTAGATCCATACAAGGCCTCAAACACCATCATCCCCTGCTCAAGGGCCTCTTGGTCGCTTGATGCATTTTTTCTTATCCCAAGTAAAATCTCTTCCACACCTTTTGCCTCAGAGGGCTTGTATTTTTCGTCTTTGATGTCTATCCCGTGCACGATCTCTGCAATCCTTTTAAGGGCACTGTCTTTGAGCCCGAAGGATTTCACCAGCACCTCAAAGGTGCACATATCTCCCACGTGGGTAAACTCACCTCCTTTCATGTCAAAGGTTACGGCTCCCTGAACTGCTTTGCCACTTGAACGGGCTCCAACAAATCTGAATGTTGCCTCAGGATCAATGAACCTTCTGATGAGCCACGCAGAGGCCATCCTGTCTACAAAGGGATTCTTTCTAGTAACCCAAATCTTTCCTTGGTAATCGCCTATCTGTCTCGAGGGAATCTCCAAAGTAAAATCTGTTTTCTTTCCATGGGTAGATAAGATCTTCTGCACCTCCTGCTTCAATCTTTCTAGTCTCCTTCCAACCAGTGCCACTCCTGGGGCGGAGAAAAAATCTCTGGCCTTTATCTCTTCAAATTCTTTTGTCAGTTTTTGCACCTGATCTTGGAGTGCCTTGGCATTCTTGGGCTTGCCCCCCTTGTATATGCTCTCCAATCTGCTAGCTAAATCTTGCAGTTTCTTTTCAAACTCTCTTAGCTCTTTTTGCCTATGGGCATTGAAAAGGGCCACTATCTCAGTAGGCTCAGCCATCTCAAAATTGTCCACAACCACAAAGTCGCCCTCTCCCCCAACCGCTTGAACTTCTGAAATAAGCCACTGGCAGAGCTCGTAGTGCTCCTCATTATAGGGGAGCACGTAAACAGCCCCTTTTAGGGATATGGCCCCTACGCAGGCCAGCTTTCTCCATAGCCGCACCCTGTTGCCTACAGGCTTTGAAGGCACAGTGTAGAACACAAGAAGCCACTTAAATGTCTCTAGGGATTTCTTGCCCGCCATTTTATCCTCTCCCTCTTTAAGTTAAGCTGCGCAAGAGAAGCTGATGCAATCTTTGTTTCTAAAGTAACATGTGTTGCACCAAAGAACAAGAATGAAACTTCAGCAATACAAACAATAAATCCATAGTATATCCGGGGCTTCTTCTGAGACATTCCGGATGTAACTGATGCCGCTCACCTTGGCTGGCGCACCATTTCTAAAACCAACACGGCCACAGGCCTTCATATTCAAATCAACCTTCTTTTGATTTGGGAGACAGGGAATTTTTGCTTGACCTTTTTAGTATAAAAGTATATATCCATACCAATCATTGAAATCTCCCGTCCTTCACTCCCAAAGGGGCGCCTACTGTGAGGAGGAACACGCCAACATGCCATCTACCATAGCTGAAAAGATCTTGGCTGCCCACACACCCGGCCGAGGCAATGTACGGCCAGGAGAGCTGATCGAGGCAGACCTGGACTTCGTGTTTGCAAATGATATCACTGCCCCCCTGGCCATTGCCGCGTTTCGGGAAATAGGCGCAAAAGAGGTCTTTGATCCCGAAAGGGTAGCCCTCATCCCAGACCACTTTGTGCCCAACAAGGATATCCAGTCAGCTGCGCAGGCCCAGATTATGCGGAGATTTGCCATGGAAATGGGCATAGCCAATTATTTTGAGGTGGGGCGGGGCGGTGTAGAGCACGCTCTTCTCCCGGAATTGGGGCTTGTTCTGCCTGGGGATCTGATAATCGGTGCAGACAGCCATACCTGTACTTACGGGGCATTAGGGGCCTTTGCTGCAGGTGTGGGGTCAACTGATCTGGGAGCCGCAATGGCGACAGGAAAGGCTTGGTTCAAGGTTCCCCCTTCCATCAAGTTCGTGTTCTCGGGGAAAAGGAGGCCCTGGGTGGGTGGCAAAGACCTGATCCTATACACCATAGGCCAGATAGGCGTGGATGGGGCCAGATACAAGGCCATGGAGTTCACCGGGCCTGTAATTGAGGCCTTGCCCATGGATGATCGCTTCACTATCTCCAACATGGCCGTGGAAGCAGGCGCCAAAACAGGGATCATCCCCCCTGATGAGATCACCAGCGCCTACGTTGAATCCCGCGCCAAACGCGACTATCAATTTTACCACTCGGACCCGGACGCCCAATACGAAGCGATTTATGATTGGGACATCTCTGGCCTGGAACCCCAAGTGGCATGCCCCCACAGTCCAGAAAATGTTAAGCCTGTAGGAGAGCTGGGCGACATCCGTATTGACCAGGCAGTGATCGGCTCTTGCACCAATGGACGAATAGAAGATTTGAGGGTTGCCGCCAGAGTGCTAAAGGGCAGGAAGGCCGCACCACAGGTCAGGTTAATCATACTTCCTGCCACCCAGGCAATATACCAGCAGGCATTGCATGAAGGCCTGATCGAGATCTTTTTAGATGCCGAAGCCGTGGTGAGCACCCCCACTTGTGGGCCGTGCCTGGGGGGACATATGGGCATCCTGGCTCAGGGTGAGCGGGCCATTTCCACTACCAACCGCAATTTCGTAGGCCGCATGGGACATCCAGAAAGCGAGGTATACCTGGCATCCCCTGCTGTGGCTGCCGCAAGCGCGGTGCTTGGCCGTATCGGCCATCCAGATGAGCTTTAAACAAACCATAAGGAGCCGAGACCCCATGAAATTCAGAGGAAAAGCTTGGAAGTTTGGCGATGATGTGGACACAGACGCCATTATTCCTGCCCGCTACCTTAACACCTCAGATCCTGAAGAACTTGCAAGATATTGCATGGAAGATGCTGACCCACAATTTGTGCAAAAGATCTCTAAGGGCGACTTTATTGTGGGAGGGAAAAACTTTGGCTGCGGTTCTTCGCGAGAGCATGCCCCCATTGCCATTAAGCATGCCGGAATCTCTGCCGTTATAGCTGGTTCTTTTGCCCGTATCTTTTATCGTAATGCCTTCAACACCGGGCTTCCCATATTGGAATGTGAAGCGGCTGTAGCCGGCATCGATACCGGTGATGAGCTGGAAGTGGATCTCGATACAGGAACCATAATTAATCTGACAAAGTCTGAGACTTATCAAGCCGAGCCCATCCCGGAGTTCATGCAAACGCTTTTGAGGGCAGGGGGGCTCATTCCCTATGTGAAGCAGAAATTAAGCCAGGAGACCCAACCATGACCAACACTTATCGTATCGCTGTTATTCCTGGGGATGGCACTGGTCCCGAAGTTGTTAGAGAAGGGTGCAAGGTGCTTGAGGCGGCGGCAGATCGTTATGGCTTCCAACTCGAAATGACTACCTTTGACTATGGGGGAGACCGCTACCTCCGAACAGGCGAGGTGCTGCCAGAGGATGCTGTGGAGCAGCTCCGCCGCTTCGATGCCATTTATCTGGGGGCCATCGGGCATCCGGAGGTAAAGCCTGGCATCCTTGAGAAAGGCATTCTGCTGAAATTGCGTTTTGAGCTTGACCAGTACATCAACCTCAGACCCGTCCGCCTCTACCCCGGGGTTGAAACTCCGCTCAAAGGCAAGGGGCCTGATGACATAGACTATGT
>JAMOVZ010000441.1 GCA_027061865.1 Desulfobacterales bacterium | reverse complement strand
CCATTACAGATATGCTGATCAGCAACACAAAGAAGGTGAGAAGCAGGGTCATCAGATCCGTGTAGGTAGTGATCCAGCTATTGGTGTTTTGGGGCTCTTCCTCTACCTTTTTTGCCATAAAAACCCTTTTTTAAAAGCAGGGACTAAGTGAATATGCCAATATGTTGACATGAGGGATCGTAAGATGTCAGATTTATGCCCTCAGCCACGCCCCTCCTCATGCCCCTTGTTCTTGAGACATGCAACTGGAGACCTCTCGTCCATGCTATACCCTATTGGGTCTTGCGTTGTTCCGGGGCGGTTTAAGCTGGATTAGTGCTGTTGCCCTTCCAGTTCAGGAAAATATCCTTAACAGGCAATTGAGCAAGAGACATGCCATGTTGACTTGAGGAGGGAAATTCGGTTCATTCCTCTCCAGCCCGGCAATAGGATTTGGCACAATTGCCACTCATCAAATCCCGACAGGAGGCCCCGTTATGAACAAGATTGTAATCAAGATAGGCGACCTTGTACTTCCAGCCCAGTTGAATGATACCCCCACGGCCCAAAAGATTGCAAAGGCCTTGCCCATAAGGGCCAGATTCAATACATGGGGCGATGAGATCTATTTCCCAATCCCGGTTCAAGCGGAGTTAGATGAGTCGGCAAGGGAAGAGGTGGAAATGGGGGATCTGGGCTATTGGCCTGAAGGGAGTGCCTTTTGTATCTTTTTCGGTCCAACCCCCATGAGTAGCGGTGACAGGATAGTGCCTGCAAGTGCGGTCAACATTGTGGGCAAGGTGCTGGGGGATGCCGTGAGGCTAAAAGAAGTTATGGATGAGGAGGAGATAACCCTAGAGGAGGCTCCTTAGCCGCTGGGCAAGCAGCGTGTACCTGTGGGTTGCCTTCTGGTTCCTAACAGCAATGCTCAGGGCGCGTTTGGTCCCAACCATTACCAGGAGTCTCTTTGCCCGGGTCACTGCGGTGTAGAGGAGATTCCTCTGCAGCATTATGTAATGCTCTTCGGTCAAGGGTAGAATTACAGCCGGGTACTCGCTTCCCTGGGACTTGTGGACCGTAATGGCGTAAGCTAAAGAGAGCTCCCCAAGCTCGTAAGGGGCATAATTGACCCTTTTTCCACCAAATTTTACGATTACCTCTCCCCCCTCTTGGTCTACGGCCTCCACATAACCGATATCGCCGTTAAACACTGTCTTTTCATAATTGTTTTTGACCTGCATGACCTTGTCGCCCTCCTTGAGGCCTTTCAGGCTCGGAGAGGCAAGGGCAGCATGGGGGTTCAAGGCCTTTTGTAACACACTATTCACATTTTGGGTCCCAAGGATTCCCTTGTGCATGGGGCAGATCAGTTGAATCTGAGTTAGGGGGTCAAGCCTAAAGCGCTTGGGAATCCTGGAAGTTACAAGTTCAACTATAATTCTGAGGGCCTCTTCGGGATTTGTCTGTTCAATAAAGTAGTAGTCAGAGGCAGTGGCAGGGGCTTGGGCCCTATCAACCGGCATCCGGCCGTTATTAATCCTGTGGGCGTTGGTGACGATCAGGCTCCTGGCAGCTTGTCTAAATATGTTTTTGAGGGCCACCACGGGCAGTTTCCTGCAACCCAGAAGGTCTGAGAGCACGTTCCCTGGCCCAACGGAGGGGAGCTGGTCCTTGTCGCCCACCAGGATGAGGCTTGCTTCGGTGGAGACTGCCCGGAGCAGATAGTAGGCCAGTGGGGCATCCAGCATGGATACCTCGTCTATGATGACGATTTGTGCATCAATTGGAGAGTGCTCATCCTTTTGAAATCCTCCCTTTTGCGGCTGGAAATCCAGCAATCGGTGGATGGTTTTGGCCTCCAGGCCTGTGGCCTGTTCCATCCTTTTGGAGGCCCTGCCGGTTGGGGCGGCAAGGGCCACTTTTGCCCCCGCCCTCCCAGCGATTTTCACAATGGCATCTATTATGGTGGTCTTGCCTGTTCCAGGGCCTCCTGTGATGACCACTACCTTGTGCTTGAAAGCCGCTTCAATAGCACGGACCTGCTCCCCGGCCAGGCAAAGCCCCATCTGTTGCCCTGCCCAAGCTATTGACTTGGCTAGATCCATATTGCCCAACGAGCCGGGGCCGGTTAGGATCCTTGCAAGGTGCCGGGAGATCCCTGTCTCGTATAGATGAAAACGCCTTAAGAAGACGGCGCCGCCCTCAACCCCCTCAGCCCCTTCAAGCACCAAGTCTCTGCTGCGCACTAGCCTTTTTACGGTTTCACCAACTAGGGCTTCGTCCACTTTGAGGAGTTCTGCACCCCTGCTCACCAGTTCCTCGTAAGGGCAGAAGAGGTGTCCGTCCTCGGCCATTTTCTGCAGCACATGCCTTATACCTGCCTCCATGCGCAAGGGAGATTCCCTCTCAAAGCCGAGCTTCTCTGAAATGGCATCTGCTGTCCTGAACCCTATTCCATAGACCGAATCGGCCAGCTTGAAAGGGTTCTGCCTTATCACTGAAATGGATGAGTTGCCGTATGCCTTGAAGATCTTTGGGGCAAGGGAATGGCTTAAGTTATGTTCTTGCAAAAAGAGCATGAGGTCGCGTATATCCCTTTGCCCGTCCCAGGCCTTCCGGATCATCTCTATTCTTTTAGGCCCTATACCCTCAACCTGGGCCAGCTTATGGATGTCTTTTTCTATGATTTCGAGGGTGCTTTGTCCAAATTTTTCAACAATTCTTTTGGCCATCATGGGGCCGATACCCTTTATGAGCCCTGAGCCAAGGTACTTTTCAATGGCCTTCTTGGAGCCGGGGCGTACCCACCTGTGGCTTGATACCCTAAATTGACGACCATACTTGGGGTGCTTCTCCCAGCTCCCCTCTATCTCCAGGATCTCACCGGGGCCCAAGGCAATCAGATTGCCCACCACTGTAACGGCCCCAAAAGGCGCTCCGCAATCCAGGGTAGCGACCACGTAGCCCGTTTGATCGTCAATGTATGTGACCTTTATCACCTGACCTTTAAGCCAATGGGTTTCAAAGAGGTTTCTTTCCTGGGCCATGGCGTATCTCACTGGGATAAAAAGGGAATCTTTTCAAAGTCTACCATACAAACTCGTACAAACCAAATAGGGCATGTTGTGGTTTGCTGAAACCGCCGGGAAGCTCCGCCTGCTTACCATGCGTTCAAAAAAGTAAATCTTTTGAATCTGGTGCCGATAGAAAAGTATACAGTCCCTGCTGTACCTAATCCTTAACAGAAGCAATTGAAGGCCTTATGAGAAGACTCTCTAGTAAAGAGAATTCCCAACTAGAACGATTGCGGGAGATATCCAGCTGGGTCTCATCTGTCCTGGATCTTGACCAGCTCCTTGAGCTCATAATTGAGAAGGCCACCAGGATGATGCGGGCCAAGGCCAGCTCTCTCCTTTTGCTGGACAAAAAGACAGGCAAGTTGTACTTCAAGGTTGCTACAGGTGAAAAAGGCCACGAGGTAAGAAAGTACGAGATAAACCTAGGCCAGGGGATAGCCGGCTATGTTGCACAAAAAGGCCAACCGCTCCTCATCCCTGATGTGACCAATGATCCCCGGTGGTACAAGAAAATTAGCGAGTCCACCGGCTTTGAGACCAAATCCATCGCCTGTGTTCCCATGATGGTAAACGGCGACATCATAGGTGTCGTGGAAATAATAGATAAAGAAGACGGCTCCTCCATCCAGCCCGATGACATGAAGCTGCTCACAGTGTTTGCTGAGCTGGCATCCCTTGCAATCAGCAATGCCCAAAAGATCGACCAGGTAAGGAGGGAAAACAAAAACCTCAGGGAAGAGCTTGAGCAGCAATACCAGATAGTGGGGGAGAGCCAAGCGCTGGCCAAGGTGATATCCGATGCGTTTAAGGTGGCCAATTCCAAGACCAGCACCATGATACTTGGTGAGAGCGGCACGGGAAAGGAGCTTCTGGCCCGCCTGATCCACAGGGCAGGACCCCGCAAGCAGAAACCCATGGTGGTGATAAATTGTGCAGCGCTGCCTGACACGCTGCTGGAGGCAGAGCTTTTTGGCCATGAGAGGGGGGCCTTTACAGGGGCAGTGGCCAGGAAGATAGGCAAGTTCGAGCTGGCAGACGGAGGCACCATTTTTTTGGATGAGATAGGGGAGATGAGCCCTGGAATGCAGGCAAAGCTTTTGCGCGTGCTCCAGGAAGGGGTCTTTTACAGGGTGGGGGGAAATGTTCCCATATCAGTGGACGTAAGGGTGATTTCAGCTACAAACAGGGATATTGCAAAAGAGGTTGAGGAGGGGAGATTCCGCGAGGACCTTTACTATAGGCTGAATGTGGTTCAGATAAGGATGCCTTCCTTGAGGGAAAGAAAGGAAGATATACCTCTTCTTGCAAACCACTTCCTTGAGATATTCAAGCTGGAAAAAGGGCTGCCAGATCTCAGGATATCCAAAAAGGCCATGGAAAAGATGATAAACTATGAGTGGCCCGGCAACATCCGTGAACTAAGAAACGCAATGGAAAGGGCGGTGGTAATGGGAGATGGAAGAGAGATTTTGCCCGAGGACCTGCCCATCTTTTCGCCGAAAAAAAACTCAAATTCGATCACAGTGGGGCTTACATTAAAAGAGGCCATAAATAGATTTAAAAAGGAGTTCATAATCGAAACACTCCGTCACACGAGAGGAAACCGCACGCAGGCGGCAAAGATTATGGACATCCAAAGGACCTATCTTTCCCGGATGATATCAAAATACAATATTCATGATATTTAAGAGCCTTCTCCGCCCCTGGACTCGCGCTCTAGCCTATAGCGCTTCTCGCTTCTTTTACATCTCTCCCAGATTATACACTGGGTTCGAAACTTACAATAGCCGCAAGGGTCGGTGCAGGCCTCGCAATTGTCCAAACATTCTTCACAATAGGCCACTTCCATCTTTTCACACCTAACGATGGCGTCTCTTTCAGGATGATATCTGCACTTCATTCGTCCTCTCCTAACTTTTCGGTACTGTAAAAATGATAGGTAGCCTTGGGCCATTTCAATGTCAAGTGGTGATTTCCATTTATTTTCTTGCATCTCTAGAGCTCATTGCGTAATTTGAGTTCATCAGCGACCCCTTTTCATCCCTGCTTGGGGGAGGCCGTTATGGCTTTAGTGTTTGATGCAGATATGGAGGCCCTTTATTCGGCCTGGTATTGCTCCAGGGAAGGCAAGGCCGTGGAGAAGGCTCTGGAGGAGATGTTCAGGGTTCTTCTTAAGCCCAAACCGGGTCAAAGGGTGCTGGACGTGGGCTGCGGCACCGGCAACCATCTCTTGATCCTAAGCAGGCTTGGATTGGATGTCTGTGGCATTGATGCCTCCCAGCACATGATATCAAAGGCAAAAGAGCGGCTGGGGCACCGATGCCTCCTAAAGAGGGCGTGGGCCGAGGATCTCCCTTTTGAAGACAATGAGTTTGATATAGTGGTGCTGATAAATACCCTTGAGTTCGTGGAGGATCCTGTGAGGGTCTTGAGCGAAGCGGGGAGGGTGGCCTTTGAAAAGGTCTTCGTGGTGGTTATAAATTCTCTTTCCTGGAGGGCCGTTAGGGCCAAAATCCTGAAAGGTTGGGGTGATCCCCTGTTTGGGGAGGCCCGGTTCTTCAACTTGTGGCAGATGGTATCCATGCTGCGGGCCGCCTATGGACCGGTGCCATTTGAATGGCGCTGTGCCAGCCCTTATCCCACCATGATTGAGAAGCTCTGGGTGCCTGAGCAGGACTTTTGGGATGGCAAAAGGGCTCCCTGGGGCTTGTTGCTGGGGGTTTGCTGCTCCATTGTTTATACTGTGAAGACCACTAATCTGGTTTTAAAGGTAGAAGGAGACCGTTTGCCAGAGCCTGCCAGCCAGGTTCCAATGGGTACCTTGTTGCCTTTGGCAGCGGAAAAGAGCGCAAGAGGGAGGGGCTATGAAAGAGGCATACCTCTATGAAAGGCTAAAGGACGATACTGTCCGATGTTTTCTTTGCAGCCACAGGTGTTTGATAAAAGCAGGGGGCCGTGGCATATGCAATGTTCGTGAAAACAAGGACGGCACCTTGTTTACGCTGGTTTATGACAAAGTCATTGCACGGAACGCAGACCCCATCGAAAAGAAGCCCATATACCACTTCTTGCCCGGCACCCGTTCCTATTCCATTGCCACTCCTGGCTGCAACTTCCGGTGCACCTTTTGCCAGAATGCCGACATATCTCAGATGCCATTGGATCTCAAGCAGATACTGGGTGAGTCCATCCCCCCAGGCCAGATCGTTGAAGAGGCCTTGGCCACAGGCTGCGCTACCATATCCTATACCTATACCGAGCCTACAATATATTTTGAGCTCGCCTTGGACACTGCAACGCTCGCTACTCCAAAAGGGCTCAAAAATGTGTTCGTAACCAACGGTTATATGACCCGTCAGTGTCTGGACAGAATACATCCCTATCTCCACGCAGCCAATGTGGATCTGAAGTCCTTTAGAGATGAATTTTACAAGAAACACTGCGGAGCTAAATTAAAGCCCGTACTCGATAGCATCCAGGCCATGAAAGAGATGGATGTATGGGTCGAAGTAACCACCTTGCTCATACCTGGCCTTAACGATTCCGAAGAGGAGTTAAAAGAAATTGCCGACTTTTTGGTCACCATAGACCCGGGGATCCCATGGCATATCAGCCGCTTTCATCCCACATACCGCCTCACCGCCCCGCCCCCCACACCAGCCTCAACCATCCGTAAGGCGAGGGAGATAGGCTATGGGCGGGGGCTCCAATATGTTTACACTGGAAACCTGCCTGGTGACGAAGGAGAAAACACATTTTGCCACCAGTGCGGAAAGCTATTGATTGAAAGATTCGGTTTCTATGTGAGGCAAACAATGATCCGGGGTGGACGGTGCCAGCACTGTTCAGCCCAAATCCCAGGAGTTTGGGAGATTGATTGAAAAGGGAAGGCCCTTTTGGTAGGATCGCATCTCAAGGAGGGCTCTAAAGGGTTCTTCTTATAATGGCCCCCAGCCGAAGCTTCTTAGGCCTTCTTCCATTTGGCGGGGGCCAAGAAACTTTTATAGCCATTAGTACAACTGCAGAAACAGGGCCTAACGTTTCACAATACGACCGTTAACACCGGAGGGAGCGGAGATGAAACGGGAAGATGAGATTGCAGTCAAGATAACAAAGGAGATAGTAGTAAAATTTATTGAAGTGGGAAGGCTTTCGCTAAGCTCATTCAGCGAGGCCTGGGAGCAGATCCATGAAAAAGTAAAGGGTTCACTCTCTACACCTTCCAATGAAGAATCTGCAATTAATAATTAACTCTCACGAGAAACAGCCCTTGGGCCGGTGCCTTCACGCCAGCCAACTGCCGGTCTCTGGCAAGGAAGATTCCCTGGAAGTCTTGTTCTGATATCTTGCCCAGGCCCGTCTTAACCAGTGTTCCCACAATGTTTCTTACCATATGCTTGAGAAAACCATTGGCCTCAATGGTGAAGTGGATAAAGGGCCCCTTGTCTTCTAAGGAGGCCCGGATTACCGTCCTTACTGGATTCTTGGCACTGCCGCCAGATGACATAAAGGATGAAAAGTCATGGGTGCCAAGGAGCATGGGGACACAGGCCTTCATTGCATCTGTGTTTAGGGGGACAGGAATATGCCAAACATAGCGGCGCAGGAATATGTCCGGCTCTTCACGATTTAGTATCCTGTATTCATAGATTTTGCTCTTGGCGCTAAAGCGGGCGTGAAATTTCAGGGGCACGTCTGCGGCCTCTTTTACGTAGATATCCTCTGGAAGAAGGGAATTTAGGCCTTTTTGGAGTGATCGGCAAGGAATCTGAGAGGAAGTCTTGAAATTACATACTTGATTGCAGGCATGAACCCCGGCATCGGTCCTGCCCGAACCCAATAGCTTTACCTCGTGGGCTACGATCCGGCTTATCCTGGATTCCATCACCTCCTGGATGGTCAGGTGATCTTTTTGCCTCTGCCATCCATGGTAGCCTGAGCCGTCATAGGTGACCACGAGGCGGATATTCCTTAAACTCTCTATTTTAGCCAAGGCTTCCTATCCAAAAATAGCGGTTGCTGTAAGCAAAAGTGGAACAAAAAAAGGGAGCCACCGGACTCCCTTAAGTAATCGATCCTTTCTGCGCCCCTGACACCAAGAAAACTGCCAGGATGTGGGCAATTAACGCTTGGAATATTGAAATCTTGCCCTGGCACCTTTTTGGCCGTATTTTTTCCTCTCCTTCATCCTCGGGTCCCGAGTGAGGAAACCGCCCTTTTTCAGCACATCCCTAAACTCTGGATTGGCCTCTACCAAGGCGCGGGCGATTCCATGTCTGATCGCACCTGCCTGGCCCGAGATGCCGCTGCCCCTGACATTTACATTGATGTCGTATTTCCCAACTGTGCCCGTGACTTCCAAGGGCTCCATCGCCAAGGTCCTTTCGGCCTCCCTGACCAAGTAGTCTTCAAAGGCCCTCTTGTTGATAGTGATTATGCCCGTGCCGGGCCTCATCCAAATTCGGGCCACAGCAGTCTTTCGCTTGCCTGTTGCATGAATTAGTTGTCCGGCCATTTATATCTCCAATACTTCTGGTTTTTGAGCTTGGTGGGGATGGTCTGAACCTGCATATACCTTGAGCTTTTTAAGTTGGCGTCTTCCGAGGCTGTTTTTGGGAAGCATCCCCTTTACTGCCTGCCGTATGACCTCTTCGGGTTTGGTCTCCAGCATCTTTCTCGCTGATGTGACCTTCAGGCCCCCAAGATAGCCACTGTGGCGGTAGTAGAATTTTTTGTCCCACTTTTTGCCGGTTAACACCACTTTGTCGGCGTTAACCACTACAACAAAGTCGCCTGTATCGGTATGAGGGGTAAATATGGGCTTGTGTTTGCCACGAAGCCTGGCAGCCAGTTGCGAGGCAAGCCTTCCTAAGACCTTTCCTTTAGCATCAACCAAATACCATTTGCGTTCTACTTCTTGCGGTTTTGCAACAAACGTTTTCATAATAAGGTTCCCTTATGTCAAAAAAATCAAAAATATTTTTATATTGCAGTCTGAAAAGTATGTCAAGAAATTTTCCCCAAAATAAGGTATTGACAAATTGGGGCCTGATTGTTAAACATTTCTATAAAAGCGCCTGTAGCTCAGCTGGATAGAGCGCCGGGCTTCGAACCCGTAGGCCGCAGGTTCGAATCCTGCCAGGCGCGCCAGCACATAAAGGAAAGGGCGTGTAGCTCAGCTGGTAGAGCAGTTGACTCTTAATCAATTGGTCGGGGGTTCGATCCCTCCCACGCCCACCAGAAAAATCAAGGGCTCGTGAGTCAGTCACGAGCCCTTTTTTGGTCCATTGGATGGTGCCGAAGGCGGGACTTGAACCCGCACGGGCGGTTGCCCACTACCCCCTCAAGATAGCGTGTCTACCAAATTCCACCACTTCGGCACACGGATCACTTCTTGGTTCCTGATTCACCCTTGCTTTGGGTTGGCGCTGCCTTTTGCTCAACCGGAGGCACCTTTACGTCCTCCATCACTGAGGAGCTGGGCGCTCTTCCAAAAAATATGGACAGCCCCAGCGAGGTAAGCATAAACACGATGGCTATAATGGTGGTCAGCTTGTGTAGCAGGGTAGTTGCCCCCCTGCTGCCAAAAATGGCCTGGCTTGAGCCACCAAATACGGCCCCCATGTCCGCGCCTTTACCACGTTGGAAAAGAACGATGCAAATTAGGACGATACAAACAAATACATGAATAATAATAAGAACTGGCTTCAATTACTTGACCTCTTAAGAGCTGTTTTTCCCCCGCCTAACTTTCTGCAACTTTATATTCTAACCAAATACAACAAATTTGCAATAGAAAAGGTTATCCCTGAGAGTTTTTGATGATCCCCACAAATGAGTCGGCCTTCAAGCTTGCCCCCCCCACCAGGGCGCCGTCTATGTCTTGTTGGGCCATAAGCTCTGAGATATTATCCGGTTTTACACTGCCTCCATAAAGTATTCTCATGGCTTCGGCTGCCTGGTTTCCAAAATTGGAGCGGATCCATTTTCGAATAAAGGCGTGGGCCTCCTGGGCCTGGTGGGGGGAGGCCGTCTTTCCCGTACCAATGGCCCATACCGGTTCATAGGCCACAATCAGTTTCGGATCAATGGCCTTATCTTTCAGGCTGTGGGCCAAAGATCCGGTAAGTTGAGTTTCCAGGATCTTGAGGGTTTCCCCTCTTTCCCTTTGAGCCAGGGTCTCTCCCACGCAGAGGATAGGGGTAAGGCCCAGTTTGACAGCTGCCGAGATCTTCCGGTCAACCGCCTCGTCTGACTCCCCAAATAGGAGGCGTCTTTCTGAATGCCCAAGGATTACGTGGGTACATCCAACATCTGTTAACATTTGGCCTGAGATCTCACCTGTAAATGCCCCAGCCCGTTCCCAGTGCATGTTTTGGCCCCCCAAGCAAATGGGAGTGTTTTCAAGGGCCTTCTTCACGGCGCTCAGGGCAGTAAATGGAGGACAGACAAGCACATCCATCCCTTGGTGATCCTTGATCCCTTCTGCCACAGAATTGACCAGGGACACGGCCTCATTGATGGTGAGATTCATCTTCCAATTGCCAGCTATCAAAGGCTTTCTGTTCGCCATCTTCCTCTCTCCCATCTTACCATCTACCTACGCACTTGCCATATATACTGCCAGGTCCACCATACGGTTGGCATATCCAAATTCATTGTCATACCATGCAAGCACCTTGACCATGTCGCCTATCACCATGGTGGAAGGGGAATCAAATATGGAAGAATAGGTGCTTCCATTAAAGTCGGCAGATACCAATGGCTCCTCGGAATATGCAAGTATCCCTTCAAGAGGACCTTCTGCTGCCTCTTTCATAGCAGCATTTATCTCATCTACGGTCACCTCTTTGCCTAATTGGGCCACCAAGTCCACCACAGAAACATTGGGGGTGGGGACCCTTATGGCCATCCCATTTAACCTTCCTTCCAATTGGGGGAGCACCAATGAGACAGCCCTGGCTGCCCCTGTTGTGGTGGGGATCATGGAGAGGGCCGCGGCCCTTGCGCGCCTCAAGTCCTTGTGGGGAAAGTCAAGCAGGCGCTGATCGCCAGTATAGGCGTGTGTAGTTGTCATTAGCCCTTTAGTGATGCCGAATCTCTCAAGCAGAACCTTGCATACCGGAGCCAGACAATTGGTGGTGCAAGAGGCATTGGAGACCACGTGGTGTGATGCTGGATCATATTCGTGGTGGTTGACTCCTATTACCAATGTAATATCTGGACCTTTGGCAGGTGCCGATATGATCACTTTTGAGGCACCGGCTTCCAGATGGGCTGCTGCCTTCTCTCTTTCCCTGAAAAGGCCTGTACACTCCATTACGGTCTGGATTTCCAGATCTCCCCAAGGAAGCTTGGCCGGATCCCTTTCACTGAAGACCTTTATTTCTTTGCCGTTGACCACTATGGAATCCCCTGTGGCCGAGACCTCTCCATCAAGCCTTCCATGGACAGAGTCGTATTTTAAGAGATGGGCAAGGGTGCCTGCATCAGTTAGGTCATTGATGGCCACAAACTCTATGTCATTCCTCTTGTAACCTGCCCTAAAGACCATCCTCCCAATTCGACCAAATCCATTAATTGCCACTTTCAAAGCCATTTGCACCATCCTCCTTTCCTGCTCATTAGGTAAAGCACTTCAATTCTCATGGCACAGGCATGCTCAGCTGCCGTGGGCCTGCTTCTTCCTTTAACTCCAGCGCCATTACTAAGGCATCTTCCCCGGTGTCGGTATAGTACCTGGGGCGTTTTCCCTTCACATGGAAGCCCAGCTTTTCGTAAAGCCTGATTGCAGGGGCATTAGAAGGCCTTACTTCAAGCCACACCTCTTTGACAGCAAGCTCGATTCCCTTATGTATCATATTTTTCAACATGTGGGTGGCAAATCCCTTCCGTCTCTTGGTTGGGTGGACCGCGATATTCAGTAGATGGATTTGGTCCCTTACGATCCAAAAACAAATATACCCCGATATCTGTCCGTCTTCCTCCAGCACCCACAAGGTGGAAAATGGATTCCCGGTCTCGTCCCTGAACAGCTTAGAGCTCCACGGGGATGGAAATGAGACCTTCTCGATTTCCAGTATCCCCTTCTCATACTGGCTGAAGGAGGCCGGTGTGACGCGGAGCAGTGAAATCATTGAGCCTTCAAGAGCTTCCCCGCAAGGGTTATGCTTCTCTTTCCGGCTTCTTGAGCCTTTTCCCCCAGCTCAGCAAGGCTGAGGGTATCCCTGTCTTGAGCCACGGCAATAACCATGGGCAGATTCACCCCGGTTAGCACTTCCACCCGTTGGTCCTGTAAAAACGAGAGACTTAAATTAGAGGGAGTGCCGCCGAACATGTCGGTGAGGATCAGCACACCTTTTCCCTTATCAAGGGCATGGATCTTGCTTGATATGGTTTCAAGCAACTCCTCGCTAGTGACCGTCTGGGTAATGGAGATGGAATCAGTATTTTCCAGCTTCCCTAAGATAAGTTCCGCCGCACTTAGGAATTCTTTGCCTAAGTCGCAGTGCGATATTATAAGCAGACCAACCATGGCTTCACCTTTATACCAAGGGGGCACAACCAGTATCTACGGTTCTTGGTCGCCCTGGACTATGGTTTCATAAATCTCGTCCCTGCCTTCTGCCTCCATAAGCTCCTTTCGGAAAGAGGCGTTCTTAAGAAGCCTTGCAATCTTGGCCAATACCTTTAGGTGCACACCAGCGGAGTTTTCAGGGGCAACCAGCAAGAAAAACAGGTGGGCAGGTTGGCCGTCCATGGACTCAAAGTCGAGCCCCCCAAGACTCCTTCCAAAGGACAGTAACGGCCTTCTGATGCCGTGTAGTTTTCCGTGGGGGATGGCAACTCCATCGCCGATCCCAGTGCTGCCGAGTTTTTCCCTCTCCATCAGGACCTTTACCAAGATCTGTTTGCTGATAGATGTATCCTGCTGGATTATGACCTCGGAAAGCTCTTCCAATACCCCCTTCTTGTCCGTTGCCTTAAGCTGGGGGATAATACATTCGGGGCCTATTATTTCAGAAAGTTTCATCATTAGCGGAAAATTGTCCGTCCTGCCAGTTATTATCCTGCTGGCTCTATGAGACCCAAGTTGCCGTCCTTTTTTCGGTAGAGCACATTTATCTCTTGGCTCTTGGCGTTCCTGAAAACCAGAAAGTCCTGGTTCGTAAGATTCAGCTGCATGGCGGCCTCTTCGGGGTCCATTGGTTTTGCCACAAGTCTTTCAACCTCGATTACGGGCTCTTCCAGCTCCTCTTCAGTGACCGGCTCTTCCTTTTCACCCTCAGGGCGTCTTTCCCTCAATTTGGACAAATGCCTTTTGAGCTGTTTTTCGATCTTGTCCATGACCTGGTCAATGGCAGAATACATATCCTCTGTCTCTTCCACCGCCTTGATCACTGTTCCATCCACGCTCAGGGTGACATCGGCCTGGTGTCTAAATTTCTCCACAGTGAGCACAATATGGGCCTCGGCAGGTGTGTCCAGGTATTTTTTCACCTTTGAGATCTTTTCTTTCGCATAAGACCTCAAGCTCTCCATGGGCTCAGTGTGTCTGAAAGTAACCTGTATGTCCATTCATCTTTCCTCCTGGATGATAATTTGGCCCGAAAGCCCCTGGGCCATATGGCTAAAAGAGCTGTTTCCTCTTCCTGGAGGGTAAAATTCCCATAGTTTCGCGGTACTTGGCCACTGTTCTGCGGGCCACATTGATGTTCATTTTCTTAAGAATTTCCGCTATTTCCTGGTCACTGTATGGCTTGGCCTTGTTTTCCATCTTTATGATGTTTCTGATATGCTCCTTGACACTCTCAGATGCAACGGTTCCCCCATCCATGCTGCTGATGGCGCTATTGAAAAAGAATTTCAACTCAAAGAGGCCTTGGGGAGTATAGACATACTTATTGGTGGTCACCCGGCTGATGGTTGATTCGTGCATCTGTATGTCTTCTGCCACATCCCTCAGGACTAGTGGCTTGAGATGGGTGATGCCCTTGTCCAGGAACTCCCGCTGAAACTTCACAATGCTTTCCGTGACCTTGTAAATGGTCCTCTGGCGCTGATGAATGCTTCTGATTAGCCATGCTGCTGACTTGAGTTTTTCCTGAATGTAGACCCTGACGCTTTCGGGCACGGCCTTCTGGCGAGTTAGCACATCCTTGTAATAAGGATTTATCCTTAGTTTGGGCAGTCCGTCTTCGTTTAACATGATTTCATAATCGTCGCCCACCTTGAAAACATAGATGTCAGGGCTTATGTAAATGGTCTCATCGGCCGAGTAGCTCCTGCCAGGTTTAGGTTCCAGTGCTTGAATTACGGAAACCGCCCTCTGGATTTCCTCCATGTTCACATTGAGGGCCTTTGCAATCTTGTCGTAGCGTTTGTGTTCCAGGTCCTGGATGTGATTCTTCACTATCTTTTCAACCAGTGTGCCCTCTAGGTTTTGAAACTTTATCTGGATTAGGAGGCACTCTCGGGTGTCTCTGGCCCCCACTCCCACTGGGTCAAATTCCTGGATAAGCCTGAGAACCTCTTCCACCTCCTCCACAGAGTACCCGCTGCTTTTGGCCAACTCCTCTACTGAAACCTCAAGGTAGCCGTCCTCATTGATATTGCCGATGATATGGATGCCAAGCTCCCTTTGGCGGTCCTCCAGGTGGCTCATATTTAATTGCCAGGTGAGATGGGAATAAAGGTTGGTCTTGGACGATACAATATTTTCAAACTGGGGAAGTTCCCTCTCCTCATACTGGGTTTCAGCCCAACTGGTGTTGTACTCTGACAGATAACTTTCCCAATCAACTTGATCTTGCGGTGGAGTCTCTACTGTGACATCCGGAATATCCACCGGGGCCAGCTCTTCATCTTCCTTTTCCTCAGGCTCCAGGGCCTCTTGTTCCATCTCGCCCAGGGCCTGGTCTTCCAAAACTGGATTGGTTTCAAGCTCCTGGTGGATGGTCTCCAATAGCTCGAGCCTGCTCAGCTGTAGCAGCTTAATGGCCTGCTGGAGCTGGGGGGTCATTATGAGCTGTTGGCTCAAGCTAAGGGATTGTTTGAGTTCCAATGCCATGCTATTGATCCTGCCTTCCCCTCATTGAAGACATTAAGGCCCTTACTACCAGCAAAAGTCTTCTCCAAGATATACACAACGGGCCACCTGGCTGTTTACGATTTTCTCAGGGGGGCCTGATTCCAGGATCTTCCCCTGATGGATAATGTAGGCCCTGTCGCACACATTCAATGTCTCTCTTACATTATGATCTGAAATAATAATCCCCAATCCTCGTTCTTTCAACTGCTTAATGATTTCTTGAAGGTCAGCCACGGCCAAGGGGTCAATACCTGCAAACGGCTCATCAAGCAAGATAAATTTTGGCTCTATGGCAAGGGCCCTTGTAATTTCAAGCCTGCGCCTCTCCCCCCCGGAGAGCGAATCAGCCCTTTGGGAGGAGAGGTGATCGATTTTTAACTCCCTGAGAAGGCCCTTTATCCTGTCTTTTCTAATGTCCTTTGTCACTCCCCTGGCCTCCAATATGGCCTCCAGGTTGTCCCAAACGCTCAATTTGCGAAAAACTGAGGGCTCCTGGGCAAGGTAACTTATCCCCTTTCTGGCCCTGGCAAACATGGGATAGGGGGTGATTCTCTCTTTGTTGAGAAATACCTCCCCTCCGTCGGGTCGAACAAGTCCCACCATCATGTAAAAGGTGGTGGTTTTGCCGGCGCCGTTGGGCCCCAAAAGCCCTACCACCTCCCTTCTGCCCACCTCTATGGAAACCTGATCAACCACCTTGCGGCCGTTATAAGCCTTTAGCAAGCCTTGTGCATGGAGAGTATCAGCCACGGCCCTTAAGGTTTCTTACCCTCCTTTGGAAAGATCACTGCCTTGACGGTTTCATCTCCTGAGCTTTCTACCACGCTTCGATTCTCCTTCAAATAGAGTATGATCTTGTGGCCCTTAACAAAGTCGTTGCCTTGGGTCACCTTTGGGTTGCCGGTCAAGACGAGTTTTTCTTCTGCCCAAAAATAGACCGCCTCTTGAGAGGTGGCTACCCCCCCCTCCTGCCTCTTGATACGCACATCGCCTCTGGCCACTATCTTGTCTATTTTCGTCCCAAGGCCCGTCCGTTTTCCGGCGCCTTGCTCAGAGACATAATAAATCGCCATCTCCTGGCAGTTGATAGTAAAATCCTTGCTCTCTGCATTTACACCGCCCTTAAAGGTGATCTTGTTATGGGCCTCATCCAATTCAAGCCTCTTGGCCCTTACAACAATGGGCTCTGTTTTGTCCTTGGCAGTTTGTTCTGCCAAAGTCACTGAAAAAGCAAAGCTCACCAGCACTGTGGCAAAAAGAAGGATGCCTGAGAGCAGCAAGCCTTTCGGATTATTGAAGCAGCCCCTCATCCCTTATCCCTTTCACAATGGCGGTTACCTCAGGGCCTATCCTTACCAGCCGTCTCTTGATGTCTGCAAAAAATCCCAGCCCCGTAATATGGAAAAACGGCCCCATCACCTCCACCCTGTCTTCCCCTTTGAGCCAGCCTTCCTTCTCATTGAAAACGGCGGATTGGGTCCTTACAGTATAGCCGTCCCCTGACCGGCCAATCAGGTCCCCTTTCAAAAAGAGTTCCTTTTTGGCCCTTGAGTACCTCCCTTCCTGGCCGGTTAAGGTGAGGAACTGACCGTTTTGCTGCTCTACCTTTAAATGAAATCCCTTGAACACCACGATCCTGTTTTCATCCTGCAGGAGCACTTGATCGGCCTTAATGGACCAGCTCAGATCGTCACCAGAGGGGCCCTTGAGCAAAGAGACCTCTTCGAGCCTTACTCCATCTTTCAACACAGGGGCGGCGGTGCTTTCCGCCACAGGTCTTGTCACCTCTCGGCTGGCAGCATAAAGCCCAGCCACGGCCACCAAGGCAAACAAACAGAGAACAGGCCAGTATTTTTTGAGAAAATTTTTCATGATTTCGCTAAATTATACCAATGGAAGGTTCTCAGTGTAAAGGTGTTTTGCCTGCAATCTTGTCCACTATTTCTTGCCATTTGCCTTGGGATTTGAGGATGATTTCACACAGCTCCCTCACTGCGCCCATGCCTCCCTTCCTCTTTGTCACAATATCGGCAAGGTCTTTCAGCTCTTCCACTGCGTCAGAGACTGCCACTTTCAAGCCGCTTGCCCTGAAAATTCCCAAGTCTTGAAGATCGTCTCCCATTCCGCACACCTCTTCCGCCTTCAGGCCCTTTTGGCCCATGATGGATCTGCACAGCGATTCCTTGTCATCCACTCCTTGGTGCAATTCCACACCCAGCTCTTGGGCCCGGCGGAAGAGGGCCTCGGAGCTCCTGCCCGTTACCAGAACCACTCGGATTCCAGCCATTTCAAGCATCTTCAGTCCCAATCCGTCCTTTACACAGAAGCACTTGAGCGCCTCACCTTGAGGTCCCATCCAGATGCGTCCGTCCGTTAGCACACCATCCACGTCCAAGAGCAAGAGTTTTATCCTTTTTGCCTTTTCCGTTTCCATAGCTTCTTGCCAGGGTAAGCCGTAACCGTCCTACCAAGGATTGGGTGCAGGGGCGTTTTGCACCACTTCATGAATTTCCTTTAAAAGCGAAATTATAGGCTTTACCTGGCCAAGCGGGACTGAATTTGGGCCATCGCAAAGGGCGTTGGCAGGATCCGGGTGGACCTCCATGAAGATGCCGTCTGCCCCTGCAGCCACAGCAGCCCTTGCAAGGCAGGGCACAAACTCTCGCTGGCCCCCTGAGGCCGTCCCGCCGCCCCCTGGGAGCTGGACGCTGTGGGTCGCATCAAATACCACTGGAAAACCAAGCCCCCCCATAATCTCAATTGAGCGCATGTCTACCACGAGGTTATTATAGCCGAAGCAACTCCCCCTTTCAGTAAGCAAAATCTGTTGATTCCCGGTGGAGGTGGCCTTTGTGACCACCTGGCCCATCTCCCATGGAGAGAGAAATTGGCCCTTTTTCAAGTTGATCGGCTTTTGGGTTGAGGCTGCTGCCACAATCAGGTCTGTTTGCCTGCATAAAAAGGCAGGAATCTGGATTACGTCCAAGACCTTTGAGGCCATTTCCACCTCCTGAACCTGGTGGACGTCAGAGAGAATGGGGACGCCCAACTCCTGCCTGATCTTCTCTAAGACTTCTAGTCCCTTTTCTATGCCAGGGCCCCTGAAAGAACTGAGCGAGGTCCTGTTAGCCTTATCATATGAGCTTTTAAAAATAAGAGGGATATCCAGTTGTCTGCAGATGCCCTTGAGATGCCTGGCTACCATGAAAGTGGTATCCTCGTCTTCTATTACGCAGGGGCCTGCAACCAAGAAAAAGGGCCCGCCTCTCGAAAGTTCATGGGGCCCTATCTTTAATCTCTTCTCCATGGGTGAGGCACCTAGTCTCCTTTTTTTTATGTTCCTGCCGAATAATGACTCAATTAGAATGGAAGGAGGGTTAAAAGTCAAGGAAGGGGTAAGATTGGTTGTTTTGAACTTTATCCTTGTAATGGGATTTAGCAGATTTTATGATATGCCTACCGTTTAGATGCATGGGAGGTGTCAACACACATGCCAGGGAAAAAGGCCCATAAGACAATCCAAGAGATCAACAGGAAGATCAAGGAAGGCAAAGTGGTCGTGGTCACTGCTGATGAGATGACTGAGATCGTGAAGCGAAAAGGGCCTGAGCGGGCGGCAAGGGAAGTGGATGTGGTCACTACTGGAACCTTTTCTCCCATGTGTTCCTCTGGCGCCTTTATTAACTTCGGTCATGCAAAACCAGCCATCAAGGCTGCCAAGGTATGGCTCAACGAAGTGCCTGCTTATGCGGGGCTGGGTGCGGTTGACATTTACATTGGGGCTACAGAACCCCGGGAGGATGACCCTTTAAACAGGGTGCATCCCGGGCAGTTCCCCTACGGAGGTGGCCATGTAATAGAGGATCTGGTGGCTGGAAAACGGGTGGAGCTAAGGGCAACGGCATATGGCACTGACTGCTATCCGAACAAAGGAATCAAGAAAAAGGTCAAATTGGAGGAATTACCCTATGCCATGCTCCTCAACCCCAGGAACGCCTATCAGAACTATAACTGTGCGATAAATCTCTCTCAGAATATCATCTATACCTATATGGGAGTGCTCAAACCACAAGGGGGCAATGTAAACTATGCCACTTCCGGGCAACTGAGCCCCTTGTTGAATGATCCCTACTATCTGACCATTGGGATGGGGACGAGGATCTTCCTTGGCGGGGGCAAGGGTCATGTCATAGGCCCTGGAACGCAACACAATCCTCACGCGCCAAGGGGAAAAAACGGGGTTCCCATCCAGCCTGCTGGGACCCTGATGGTCATGGGAGACCTCAAGGCCATGAACCCAAGATGGCTTGCAGGGGTCAGCATGCTGGGCTATGGCTGCTCCCTTGCCGTTGGCATAGGCATACCTATCCCGGTTTTAAATCCTGATATTGCGAGGTTTACGGGGGTCTCTGACGAAGAGATATTTACCCAAATCATTGACTATGGCTCTGACTATCCAAAAGGCCAGGCAAGGCCTTTGGGTAAAGTGTCTTACGCAGAACTGAAGAGCGGAAGCATAAGGTTTAACGGCCAGGATATCCCTTCAGTGCCTTTGTCATCCTATGTTAGGGCACTTGAGATAGCCAACATCTTAAAGGAGTGGATACAGAGTGGTGAGTTTTTGCTCTCTGAGGCCGTAGAACCCCTTCCCGGGCCCAAACCAAAATAGGAAAGGAGTGAAACGTCATGTTTGAACTGATAAAAAAGACCCTTTTGGCCAGCCTTGGGGCCGCTGTGGTAACTAAAGAAAAAGTAGACAAGGCCCTTAAAGCTTTTGTGGATCAGGGAAAGCTCTCCAGGGAAGAGGCTGACAAACTGGCCCAGGAGCTGATCCAGAGTGGAGAAAAGCAGTGGGAAGAGATCCAGAACAGAGTGGTGGAAGTAGTTAAAAAGGCTGTGGATAATCTGGACATCAGCACCAAAAAAGAGTTTATAGAACTGCAAGAGCGGGTGGAGAACCTGGAAAAGCGTGTCAAGATCCTGGAAGATGCCAAGGCATCTGGTGAGCCCGGGGAGACAAGCGGCCCGAGGGGCACTAGTTCGGAATAGCAATTGGATGTAAAAGCAATAGC
>JAMOVZ010000440.1 GCA_027061865.1 Desulfobacterales bacterium | reverse complement strand
ATAGCCCGCCTCAAAAGATTCAAGGACATCGTCCTTACCCTCTTTAGATACGGGCTGGACGATGTGGTGGACCGGCTGGATTTCCCAGGCAAAAGGATCCTGGCAAGGATCCACCCCGGCGTGGAGGAGATGACCACGTGGGAGAGGATCCGCCGCACCCTGGAGGACCTGGGCCCCACCTTTGTGAAATTCGGCCAGATTTTGAGCTTGAGACCCGACCTCATCCCAAGGCCCCTTGTCCTTGAGTTGCGAAAACTTCAAGACGAGGTTCCCCCAGTACCGATAGAACTGATCAAACCAGTGGTCGAAAGGGAGCTTGAAAGGCCGCTGGAAGATGTCTTTTCCCATTTTGATTCAAGGCCCATGGCTGCTGCCTCCCTTGCCCAAGTCCACAGGGCAATGCTCAAGGAAGGAAGGCAGGTAGTGGCTGTCAAGGTTCAGCGGCCAGGAATACGGGACGTGGTGGAAAAGGACCTCATGATCCTTGAGACCATTGCCGGGCAACTTCATCGGCGCATGGAGGCCACCAGGCTCTATGACCTCCCTGCCATAGTCTCTGAGATAAAAAAGAGCCTGTTCCAAGAGCTGGATTTTTCCCGCGAGGCCCGTCACATGAAGATAGCCAGGCTCAACCTTTCAGACATGGCCGAGATCCGTATCCCCAAGGTCTATGAGGCTTACAGCACCGAGCAGGTCCTCACCATGGAATTGATTCAAGGGACACGGCTCAAAGAGGCCGAGCTTAAGGATTCCCAAGACAGGCACAGGCTTGCTACCTTAATAGTCAGGTTCACATTAATCCAGATTTTGGTACATGGCTTTTTCCATGCTGATCCTCATCCCGGTAATATCTTGCTTTTGGATGCAGGCAAGGTTTGCTTCCTGGACTGGGGCATGGTGGGCAGACTCCCAAGGGAGGCCCGCTAT
This sequence comes from Desulfobacterales bacterium, assembly GCA_027061865.1. Taxonomy (GTDB): domain Bacteria; phylum Desulfobacterota; class DSM-4660; order Desulfatiglandales; family Desulfatiglandaceae; genus JALVMN01. The sequence goes on along the minus strand of JAMOVZ010000440.1, from coordinate 1,631 downwards.
GCCTTGACAGAGCTGATTCAGGCAGTGGTTGAAAAGGATGCTGAAAAGGTCAGCTGGCTCCTTTCCCAATTTGTGATCATGGAAGGCCGGCCTGATTCAAGGGCGCTTCAAAGAGACATCCTGGATATAATAGATTCGTTTCATGGAATGCCCCTCGCCCAGATAAATATAGGCCAGCTGTTGATGGATGTCACTTCAGTGCTTCAACACCACAGAATCAGGCCTCCTGCTGATATGGCGCTAATGGCAAAGGCCCTCATGACTGCCGAAGGCACAGCTAGAGATCTTTATCCGGAACTGGATGTGGTCTCCGAGGCAGAGCCCCTGGTCAAACAGGTAATATTAGAGAGGTGGCAGCCTCATGCCGTGTGGGATTCCCTCAAAAGAAGCTTTTGGCGCTTCATGCTTCTTCAAAAAAATATGCCTACGCGCCTCGAACACATTGTTGAGACCATTGATAAGGGGGATTTGAGCATAAGATTCCGTCACGAAAACCTCGAAGGCCTCAGAAAGACGTTAGAGGGCATCACCAACCGGCTCACCTTTGGTATTATCATAGCCGCCTTGATTATAGGCTCTTCCATGATCATTACTACTGGGGTAAAACCTTTTCTCTTCGGGTTTCCCGCCCTGGGTGTGATCGGCTATCTGGTGTCAGCCCTGCTGGGCCTCTGGCTCATATTTAATATCATAAGAAGGCGAAAGCTCTGAGCCAGCGCAAGTCGCGGCAGCTTTCAAATTGACAAGCCCCACCCCTTTTCCTATATACCCACCATCAAAGAAGATGCATAAGCCACTGGGTGGACAAGGAGAGTTTTGTAAGGATAGGGCATGGCTAAAGTTGACACAGATCGATACAGGGAGGCCATAACATACCTTTATAGCCTTCAGAAATACGGAATAAAGTTCGGGCTCTCCAAGACCGCCAATCTGCTCCGGGCCTTTGGGAATCCCCATCTAGGGCAAAACTATGTCCACATTGGGGGTACAAACGGGAAGGGCTCTGTGGCAATATTTATGGCCAACGTGCTCCAGGAGAGTGGATACAGGGTGGGGCTTTATACCTCCCCACACCTGCTAAGCTTCAGGGAGCGCTTTAAGATAAATGGTATTCCTATCTCCAAAGGGGAGGTCGCCCAACTGGTTGAAGAGGTGAGGGGGGCGGTGGTGGAAACAGAGCCGCCTACCTTTTTTGAATTCACCACTGCCATGGCCCTTGTCTATTTTGAAAGGCAGAAGACCGATGTCGCCATAATGGAAGTGGGGATGGGAGGCAGGCTTGATGCCACTAATGTGATCACTCCTCTTGCAAGCGTAATCACCAATATCGGGATGGAGCACCAGTTCTTCTTGGGAGATAGCTTGCTTGAGATTGCAAGGGAAAAGGCCGGGATAATCAAGCCGGGCGTGCCCGTGATTACAGGGGCAATGCAAAGGAAGGTATTGGAATACATAAGGGATGTGAGCAGAGGGAAGAAGTCCGCCTTTTTAAGGATTGGAAAAGATGTTAAATACAGGGGAACAAAAAAGGGGTTCTATTTCTGGGGCCAGAAATGGTCGCTGGGGCCGCTTAAGCTGGGGCTTTTGGGCCGATTCCAGGCAAGGAATGCGGCCCTAGCCCTGGGTTCATT
>JAMOVZ010000439.1 GCA_027061865.1 Desulfobacterales bacterium | reverse complement strand
CCCGGAGCTATAGCATGAACCAAGCAGGAACATGGCATCAGGGTTTCCCTCCCTGGCCAGCCTTTTCACCCCTTCAATGGCCTTCCTGGCTAGCTCCAACCCCTTTTGCTCATCCCTTGCAAACATGCATTTCCCCATATAGTAAAGCCTTGCTAGCCACATAACAGCCAGGGGATCTCCGCTTTCAGCCGCCTCTAAAAAGAGCAGCTTGGCGGCTTCTTCATCCACTGGACCAGAGGTGCCGGTATAAAGTGAGATGGCACGTTTCAGGGTGGGGCTGATACCACTAGTTTGAGAAGAAGTAGGGGAGGGGCCTTTTGGCTTCAGGTCTGCCAGCCTGGCCTTCAGTGCCTTCAGGTTGGCTGGAGATTTATCAAAGAGGTAGCGTTCGTATGCCCCATAAACTGCTTCTTGTGCCTTGGTAAGAGCCTGCCCCTGTTTGTTGAGAATGATTATAGTAAGTATGGTGGCTTTTTCATCCTTGGTGAGCTCTTCTTGGGCAATAGCGATTACGGCAAGAGCAAGCAACGAAAAGAATACAACCATAAATGGGAATCTATAGTTTCGCTTCATCACCAAAAATCCTCTATATAGTCATGTTATTTTCTGATATCCTCATTTGTATGATCAGCGGGTCCATACTAACTTTCCATTTTTCCTCACACTTCTGACTCTTCCATGTTTGTCGTATCCCTTTTGCACAACTAGTTTTCTGTTCCTATAAAAACACTCATCACTCAAACTTCCATCCCTGCGGTACCTCCTTAGTGAAATGAGGTTCCCATTTTCATATCTCCATTCAGCAGACAAAGTTCCATCCTTGTAGTATTCCCTCCTAAATCCATCAATCATCCCATTTCTGTACTTCACTTCTCTAAGTACATTAAGAGTTCCGTAATAATATGATCTCGCGAGTCCGTGTTCTTTGCCATTCACATATGGACACTCATAAGAAAGTGTTCCGAGCTTGTCATACTTACAATAAAGATAGGTAGTGTCCTTAGGATTGTTATTGGTATCAATATAGAGAATTTCGTTAGGTTCATTCCTTCTTGGGCACCTGCAACCAGAAGGAGAGCTATGGGTGGAAGCCTCAGTGTCCTTTTGCGCCTGCTCCGTGACCTGGCCCATGGCATTCATAAATGAGGACAGGGCCGCCATCATCCTGGCGTTGTCGTGGCTGGCCTTGATATTCTGTTGTACCTGGGAGACAAGCTGCTCCATGTCTCCGTAAGGAAGCCGGCACCCTGAAGACTTCCCTTGCGCAATGATCCTCTGCATGGAGGAAACATCTTTGTTTTGTGCCGCCTTCTCAAAAGCAGCTAACAGGCCCTTGCAATGTCGGGCCCGGGCCATAAGGTCATTTATGCGCTTTTCATATGCCTCGTAGTTCAGATTGCAGTTTGCCTCACGGGCATCCCGAAGGGCCTTTTGGGCTGAAGCCAGATCACCAAACTCCAGGGCATCTGCCAGATCTTGGTTAATATGCATACAGTAGTCGAGTTGGTTAATGCGGGCGTTTAATTGGTCAAAGGGGAAATTACACCCATGGAGGTGTGCATCTTGCAACACTGCTTTGGCCCCTGAAAGGTCATAATTTTCCAGGCAGGAATTTGCCTTTACCCACAGCGTGTTGCAGTATTCCCCATCACCAGAGGCCTTGGCGATCAAATCCTTGTGAACCTTGTCCTGGGATTCAGTTGATTCATCTTGAAGAGATTTGATCAGCTCATCGTCAATAGAACCGCTAAGCTTTTTTATCAGTTCATCATCGAGGTTGACTGATTTGCCCGATTCCAGGGCCTCCTTGTCGCGCTCGTGTTTTTCATCTATGACCTTTCGCACTTTTCTGCTAGAAGGTAGCAAAAGAGCACGTCTTGAGATGTGCTCCAGGAGCTTTTTATCCTTTTCGTACTTGTCGGGCTCCAGATGCCTTTGTAAGGCGGCTATCCATCTCCTGATTTTTTGCTCCTTTTCTTGGTATTCCTTGCTGAGTTGCTCCAGTTTTTCTTTTTTCCCGGGATACAGGTATAGTCCTGGAATATCTAGATACCACTCAATTTTTTTGAGGCGCTGTTCCTGGTCCTGGATCTCAAGCTCTGTTCTAGAGGCCATATTGTCTTTCATGTCCCGGAGGGCCTGCCTCTCATCCCAGGTGGTTATGTCCGCTATACCCTCGGGCAGGTCTTTTGTGACACCATCGTAGATTCCCTTGGCTGATTTGAGTGCTGTTTTTCCAGCGTGCTTTAAATAGGTCAGTTCCACCTCTCCTGGGAAAAGCGGGCCACTTTTGCTTTTTTTCAATAATTCTTCTGTAGCCCCTTTTGTTGTCTCATATGAACCCTCAATAATGTTTCCAAGAGTATTTCTATATATTATTTTCCCAGCATCATATGCGCCGGGCTCTCTTCCCTCGTCCAACGCCTTGCCAATAGTGTCCGATGTCTGGCGGACAGCAGTGCCTGCAGTGGCGAGATTGCCCGCTATATCGACTCCCTTTAAGAGGCCGGATTTTACCTGTTCGCCTTTTGTGGGAGCAGATAGAGATGCTGTAGTTACCTTTCTTTGAGTTCCTGGTTTCTTTGTTTGGGCCTTGCTCTTTATTTTATCCAAAAGTTCCTGGGCCCTGTCTGCATACTGCCCTTTTTTATGGCCCAACTTGTCCATAACATTTTTCACATATGGATCTTCAAACTCTACCCCTCTCCCCCTTAGCTTCTCAAGGTGTTCAAGCTTAGAGGCCATCTTTTGGGTGACGGTTTTGGGTGTTTCGCCCAATTCCATTAGCCGCCTTTCAGCCTCAGCAGGGGTGATCTTTTGTTGTCCGACTTGCCGCATTATCTCAATGGCCTTTTCCAGCTTCTCATCAGTCTTGGCGCCTGCTGCCTTGAAGCGGGGTTTGACCTGCTTGTCCCATTGCTTTACGGTCTGGCGCATGGCCTCCATCCGCTTGGCCTCAGCCTTGGCTTGATAGAGCCGGGCCTTCCTATATCTTCCCTGTTTCCTGAGTTCAGCGGCCTTTTCTGAAAGCTCCAGCGCCTCGTTGTATGGTTTGTTAAATTTGTATTCCATCACGTGGCGCAATTGCTCTGGGTCTCTTACAGGCACATTCTTGTTGTGTATTATGTTATGGCCTTCTCTGGGGCTGGCACCGTAGGCTTCCGGATGCAGATGGTCGGTAACTTCAATAGCTGCCTTTTTTGCAAATTTTTTTGAAGTGCGTGCCCTGGGCTTACCCCCCTGTGTTCCCTTAGACTCTCGGATGTTCTCTCGTCCCCCACTTTGTTTTTGCATAAACGCCTGGGTTCTTTTCACATAGGCCTTAAGCTTAGGGTTGCTTTCCATAATTCTGCTGGCCACCATGTCTTGTTTTACTTTCTTGAGGGCAGTTTCAAATGCCTTTTGGTCGTTTTCCTTTATGGCTGTCTCAAGTTTGTTGATCAGACCAAGGGCGTTGACCCTTGTGTAGACCTGCATTTGAATAACTTGATCCTGAAGCTCAGGATTATTGTACAGAATTTGCATGGCAACAGGGTCTTTGTTTACCTCCTGAAGCGCCTTTTGAAATTTGGCGACATCCCTATTTCTTATGGCCTCTTTGAGGCCCTTGATCTTGTGCAACGACTGAAAGTAGCGATCACGGGGCACATCGTTTAAATTGATACCACTTCCTTTATAGCCATCTGCCGCCAAAGAGAGCGCAAAGAAAAGGCAGGAAAACATAACCACTAAGACTAAGATTACAACTTTGCGGACCATTCTCTTACCTCCAAAATACCTTGGGCCCTCATGGCCTATCCAAAACCATCTTATATCCAGCATATAGGGCAACGACACTTTCTCGGAGCGGCGTATTTTGGACCTTGAGTAGGATAGCGAAAGGGCCAAAATCCGCAGTGACCGAAGCCATGGATGGCGAAGGGAGCGTAGAGAAGAGAATGTGTCGTTGCCCGGACGCCAATCGGGAAAAAACACCTTTAACTCTAATGCCTAATTTGGTCTCTGTGTTTCCTGAACATCAACAAAAGCACAAAAACCATTAAGGCGGCTATCATCCCCATGACCATCATGTTCCACATTTTGCCCAGGAACGCTCCTGCCACAAAGACCACCGGTCCCAGTGCATATATAATCATCGCCTTAGCAATGGGCTTGTCCTTGATATATGACGCTATGTATGGGCTTATAGTGTAATAACCTTTGATGATCTTTCCGCCAACAAAGCTCTGGCGGAGAACCTTATCGCGGAAAAGCCTGAGAATGGCCACATAGTACTCCTGAGGGGTTCCGGATACTGACGGTACCACAAAGCAAAGCGGCATTCCTCCCCCGATACCAGAGCTTCCAGCCTGGCTTGGCCGAAGCTCCTGGAGCTTTTCCTTTGCAGGCTCGTAGCCTGCCTCTGCTGCCTTTTCATACCAGTAAATGGCCTTGGCCTTATCCCACTTGACACCCTTTCCCCGTTCATAGCAATAACCAAGGTTGTAATAGGCAAGTGGGACCCCTTGATCTGCTGCTTTTTTGAACCATTTTACCGCCTCCTTGTAATCCCTGGATACCCCCTTACCTTCGAGATACATACCTCCCAGGTTATTCATGCCATAGCCATCACCAAGGGAAGCGCCTTTTCTATAGTACTCAACCGCCTTTTTGTAGTCCCGTGATACCCCTTGTCCTCTCTCAAACATCACACCAAGATTTGTATGCGCCGTAGCATATCCTGTCTTTGCGGCAGTGCGGTACCAGTAGAGGGCATTGTCATAGTCCTTTTTTATCTCATGATAATAGTAGCCCAGGTAAAACATGCCATCCACATTGCCTTTGCTGGCAGCCTTGTCAAGCCAGTAAAAGGCCCTTTCATGATCCTGGCGAACACCCACACCATCTCTGTACATCAGCCCCAGTTGGACCATGGCCCATGTATTTCCCTTGGAAGCCGCCTTTTCATACCAGTAACGGGCCTTTTCCAGGTCCTTGCCCACACCTGTACCAGACTGGTAGCAAAGCCCTACATCAGCCATAGCGATAGCATCACCTTTTTCTGCGGCCTTTTTAAAGAAATAGAACGCCTTATCATAGTCCTGGGTAACACCCAGTCCATATTTGTAAAGGCTCCCCAGGCTGAATATTGCAGATACAACTCCCTTGTCCGCGGCCTTCTTGGTCCAGTAAAACGCCTTGTCCAAATCCTTAAATGGATCATTCATCAACAAATAGCCAAGGTTGCCCATTGCAGGGGCATGGCCCCTTTTTGCCGCCTTGCGGTACCAGTAAAGTGCCTTGGCCTTATCCTGTGCTACTGCCAGCCCAGAGCTATAGCATGAACCAAGCAGGAACATGGCATCAGGGTTTCCCTCCCTGGCCAGCCTTTTCACCCCTTCAATGGCCTTCCTGGCTAGCTCCAACCCCTTT
>JAMOVZ010000438.1 GCA_027061865.1 Desulfobacterales bacterium | reverse complement strand
GGCTACTTACACTTTATGGCAGGCAAGAAATAGCCGCCGTGATAAGATCCAGACGGGGCCTACTGCCCAAAACAGGAAAATACTGGGCCCATAAGCTTGGAATCCCATTCGAGGAAGTGGCATGTTTGAGGAAGTATTATCAAAAGAGGCATTAGAAGTCCTAGACCAGATCAGCTCTCAGCTAAAGGGTTTTTATTTGGCAGGTGGCACTGGACTGGCCCTTCAGATCGGACATCGAAGGTCCTATGATCTGGATTTCTTTTCTGTGCAAATGTTTGAAGTAGAGCCCTTCATAAGGGCTCTTTCGCCTAACAAGATTTTCCTTGCCGAATCCGGCACCCTGCACTTTGAGCTAAAAGGTATCACCATATCTCTACTCTTCTATGAGTCCCCCCTTATATTTCAACCAATTGAATGGAAGGGGATTCAATTGGCAGATGAAAGGGATATCGCTGCTGAGAAGATAAAGACAATCTCACAGCGAGGTGCCAAGAAGGATTTCATTGATCTCTATGCCCTTCTTACAAAATACAGTGTCACTCAAGTATGCCAGTTTTTTAAAAAGCGTTTCAGCCGTACAAACATAAATATCTATCACGTGGTAAAAAGCCTTATTTTTTTCGAGGATGCCGAAGGCGATCCCCTCCCCCCAATGCTTGTTTCAGGAAAACAGTGGCAATGGCCGGAAATAAAAAAATACTTTATGACCAATATCCAAGTTTTCGAAAGGGAGCTGGGTGTGGAGTTGTAGTAGATCTCTAAGGGCATTCACCTCCACTAAGTTGCTCCAGGCTAAGTTATGGCACAATCGCTGGCTACTAGAGCTATTTTGAACCAAAATGACTTTGAACAAAACCACAGCTATGGGACCCTATGGTTCGGATGTAAATCCTTCCCTTTTGCAATCTTGCAATTGTTTCTAACCTCTAGTTTTGAAGGTAAATAATGAGGTGTCATGCTTCTATGAAAATACCGTTTTTCTTGCCACCTTGAAAGTGAGGCGCATCTTCCCCACTATAAGGGCTCCACATTCAGAGGTATTTTTGGCAGGGCCCTCAAGAGGGTTGTCTGCGCTTTAAGACTTCAAAATTGCAAAGAATGTTTGCTCAAGAATCAATGCCTTTATGTCCATGTGTTCGAATCTCCCAAACTACCTCACCCCTTTGTGATTGAGCCTCCCTTGAATCAAAAGAACAAGTTTCCCCCCAGAAGCGCTTTTGAATTTGACCTGATACTTTTTGGGGATATGAATAAGAAACTTCCCTATTTCGTATATGCGTTTAGAGAGATGGGACAATTGGGAATTGGGAGAAGAGTTAATGGGCAAAGAGGGCGATTTTCCCTGGAAAAGGTTTTCCATAGAGAGAAAATCATATATGAAAAGAAGGATGATAGGATACAAATGCCAGATGTGCCTGATTTTGACTTTCAAGATTTGACCGCCTCTGGTCAATCCGGTAATTGTATCAGAGTAACCCTTGTTACCCCTCTCCGATTAAAATACAAAAATCGCCTAACCCCCGATCTCCGTTCGAAGAGATGACCCGATTTGAGGGGATTGCGACTCGACCTGCTTCTTTTCAATGGGCACTCCCTCAATAAAGGTTCGAAGAGATGACCCGGCGCGAGGGGATTGCGATATGGTAGCTAGTAGTGCCCAGGCCACAATCCGTGGCATTCTAAAACTTGATTCTTGTCTGTTTACGGGCGGGATCTAATGGATCACGACTTGACCATTTGACCAATTAACTATTTGACTAATTGGACTATTTGAGTTTGGATATTTTTGGTACTCTGTAGAAAACGCTGAGATTAATGGAGGGAAGGCTATGACAAGTACCACGAAGAAGGAAGACGACTCAGTAGTGGAGTATTTGGTATCAATTGGGTTCAAAAGGATGTCGGAGGAAGAGGAACAAGAATTGCTCAAGGAGCTTGGCGCAGGGCGCTGGAGCTTCAATTTGAAACTTGATAAATCGAAATGTTCGAATAAAAGACCTATCTGCTAAATTGATCTCTGATAAGGAATAGTATTCATGAAAAAGGCAATGATCATAACAGTAGGCACTGGCCAAAGTGGTGAAGATATTGCAGGAGCCATTTGTTACTCTATTGATAGGGAAAGGCCCGACTATGTTTTATTTATAAAGACCGAGGTCAGTGCCAAGTCAACGATGCCCTATATAATGGCAAGCCCGGTCATCGCAAGAAGAGAAACTGGAGAAGTGATCATCAGAGATCCTAATGATGTCCAAGGTATTGCCACGGAGTGTGAGGAACGAATTAAGGCCTTAATTGATAGTGGAATCTCTCCAGAAAACATTGTTGTTGATTTTACCTCCGGCACAAAGGCAATGTCTGCAGGGCTCACTCTTGCAGCAATCAATTTGGGTGTAGGCACTCTTAGCTATATTAGCGGTGAAAGGGATAATGGTGGCAGAGTCATACCAGGAACTGAAAAAGTAGTTTCCATCAGGCCAAACAGGATTACAGCAGAGCTATTGCTTCGCGAAGCTATTCGGCTATTTAATGCCTACCAATTTGATTCCTGCATACAGACATTGGAGAAGGCAAAAAAACTCTATAAATCGCCAGATTTTGTGCATGACTGTCAACAGCTCCAGAGCCTGAGCCAGGCTTATGGCCTATGGGACCGGTTTGATTTGAACGGGGCCTTCTCAGTGTTGAAGGACATAAATGAAAAAGATGTGCCCGCACAATGGGAGATAGCTAGAATTATAAAAGCTAATAAACAGGTTCTTTACAAGGAAATCAATGAACAGTTTTGCCAGGAAAGGGCTGTGGATCTATTAGAGAATGCAAGACGCAGGGGCGATATTGAAAAAAAGTATGATGACGCTGTAGCAAGGTTATATAGGCTTTGTGAATACATCGCCCAGATGCATATCAATGAAGAAGGTTTATATAAGGTGAGAAAAGGAAAAGCGGATACCTCGGATGTGGACATAGAGCATCTTCCTTTAGAGATCAGAAAAAAATTTTCCAAATATTTTAATAAAAGGGAAGGAAAGGTTATGCTGCCTTTGTATCAGTCATTTTCCTTGTTGGCAGAACTCGGCAACAGTGTGGGAAAACAATTTGTTTCGAATGAAGACCTTTCAAAAAAACTGCTCTATATCAGGAACAATTCTATACTTGCCCATGGCTTCAACCCCATTTCAGCCGAAACGTATGAAAAAATGATGAGTTACTTGGAAAAGCTTGTACGGCAAACAGTTAAAGATCTAGAAAAAACAATACAAAATGTAAGGTTCCCTACAATTCTGTTATAGAAGCTTCACTATTAAAGCGAATCATAAACCGAGGATGCAGCATCCAGTGCCGCCCCTTTGTTCACCTTTACGCCCTGGGCCTTTAAAATGGTCTCAAGGGCTGAGAGGAACAGGAACACGTTTTTTGGCCGGGCGGCATGGCCCATGAGACCCACCCGCCAGACCTTACCTGCCAGATCACCAAGCCCTCCGCCGATTTCCAGACCAAATTGGCTGAGCAGCGCCTTTCTCACTGAAAGATCATCGGCCCCATCCGGGATCAAAACAGTGTTCAGCATGGGGAGCCTCTCTTCCTCTGGCACAAACATGCTGAGCCCCATGGCCTCAATGCCTGCCACCAAGGCCCTGTGATTCACCCTATGTCTTTCCCATCTTTGCTCAAGGCCTTCTTCGGCAATAATGCGTAGGGCCTCCCTGAGGCCATAGATCATGTTGATGGGAGCGGTGTGGTGGTATTTCCTCTCAGGGCTCCAGTAGCTTGCTACCATTGACATATCCAGATACCAACTGATAACAGGCGTTTTTCTGTTTTGGAGCTTTTCCATGGCCTTTGGGTTAAAGGAGACGGGGGAGAGCCCCGGGGGGCAGGATATGCATTTTTGAGTTCCGCTGAAGGCCGCATCAATGCCCATTTCATCCAAAGCCACTTCCATGCCGCCAAGAGAGGTGACCATGTCCACCAAGAATAGGGCTCCTGCCTCGTGGGCCGTCTTCGAGATATCTTTGATGGGAGAGCAGGCGCCTGTGGAGGTTTCAGCGTGCACCACCGCTACTATGTCCACCCTATTGACTTGTATCGCCCGCCTTACATCCTCCGGGTCGATGGCACGGCCCCATGGGGCATCAATACGAATGAGATCGCCCCCTATTCTTTGGACGATGTCGCATATCCTAGTGCCAAACACCCCATTCACACAAACAAGCACGGTGTCGCCGGGTTCCACCAGGTTTACTAGGCAAGTTTCCATGCCTGAGCTGCCCGTGCCGGATACAGGAATGGTCAATGGATTTTTTGTCTGAAAGAGGAATCTCAGGAGCTGTTGGGTCTCGTCCATCACTTGGAGAAAATAAGGGTCTAGGTGGCCTATACATGGTGCTGACATGGCTTGAAGCACCCTTGGAGGCACATCACTGGGCCCGGGCCCCATCAGGATCCTATTCCCTGGGTCAATGTCCCCAAAGTTTGCAGGATTAATTTTCATAGAATTCCTCCCTTGATATTTGAGCAGGATAATGAGAGGCCCCTTGCTGTGTCAACCCAACAAGAAGAAAGGCGGTGAGCTGGAGGATTATTTGTGAAGTAAGGCTTACTTGAGACAAGCTAAATAATTTTTGAAGACTTATAGATCGTTATTTTCTTTGTAATAACGCTGAAGCTCTGCGTCATAGTCGTGAAACCCGACTATTTGTTTCAGTTCCTGGAAACTGAGGAGGCCGGAAACCGCTTCCCCTTTTCTCAAGCAAGTCAAGGCCTTCTCTACAGCGGCAATGGAGGCGTTTAACAATGTTAGGGCATAAGTCACGATCCTGAAGCCCATCTCTTCCAACTTCTTGGGAGACAATAGAGGGGTTTTGCCGTTTTCAATCAAGTTGGCCATTTTGTAACCAGAGACACTATTGCAATACGCCAACATTTCACGCTCACTCTGAGGGGCCTCAAGAAAGGTGATGTCTGCCCCCACATCAACAAAGGCCTTGCACCGTTCAATGGCCTCTTCAAGGCCTAAAGGGGCCCTGGCGTCAGTCCTGGCAATGATGAGGATATCTGCGCCTTCCTCCCTGGCATCAACAGCCGCCTTGATACGTAAAAGCGCCTCATCTCGAGATACAACCTTTTTCCCTTCTGTATGGCCGCAACGCTTGGGCATCACCTGGTCTTCCAACATAATGCCGGCAAAGCCGGCTTGGCAGTAGCCTTTGACCGTCCGCTTAATATTTAAAGCATTTCCAAAACCAGTATCTCCATCGCCCATTACGGGTATAGAAACAGCGCCGCAAATATTGCGGCCTTGGTCAACCATTTCTGCATATGAGATCAAGCCCGTATCAGGCAAGCCAAGACGCGAGGCCGAAACTCCAAAACCGCCCATAAATGTTGCTTCAAACCCAGCCCTTTCAACCAGTCTTGCTGTCAAGGCATCGTAACACACGGGAACCACGAGTATCTG
>JAMOVZ010000437.1 GCA_027061865.1 Desulfobacterales bacterium | reverse complement strand
ATCTTCCTGGAATAGCTCTCAACGGACTCGATTCGGGATTCCACCAGTTTCTTACGCACAAGAAAGCCCACGGCCAGGCCTATCCCCAGGCCAATGAGCCCAATTGCTATGAAGTATATGTAATCCATCCTTTGTCGCTCCTCACTTGAGATTTGGCGCCTAACTTGCGGTGATTTAGTAATTGGGGGCGGTCGCAGGGATGGAGACAAGACACATAAAAGGGCGTGAGCCAGGAGATCCTGTTTTAGGATCCCCGGACCTGTGATGCTGAGAGAGAAAAGTGCTCCCAAAGTGATAGCTTAACTTATCAAAATATGATCTCATTCCATAAGGACAATAATATCCAATTGGGTATCTCTCCAATGCCCTGAGGTCTCCAATCCAAAAAATCTCTTCCCCCAAAATCAATCCACTTCCTCTTCTATCCGGAGGATAAGGGCCTTTGATCTCTGTTCTAATTCCTTCAATAATTTTTTATACTTGTCTTCTAATTGCAAGAAATCGCTTGCAATGCTAAAGGCCACGAGAATGGCCATCTTTTTATCTGTGAGCCCTGTACCCTCTCTACATATCTCTTCGAACTTGCGGTTTACATACTCAGCTATTTCGTGAACTTTTTCCGCGGGGTCTTCGCTGCGAAGCAAGTATTCTTGACCCAATATCTTTACTTTTACGGGGCCTTCCAAAGGACTCCCTCAAATAAATTAGAGATCAACCTGTTCTATTTTCTCTAGTAGTGAAAGGACCTTTTTCTTGGCAAGGTCCCTTGAAGCCTTTAGTTCTTCAATTTGACTATTGAGGTCAGAGAGCCTTTCCTCTTGAATTTGGAGCTTTTCGGCCAAGGACTCCTTTTCCTGCCTCAACTGTTTGATGGTCTCAACAAGCCGCTCAATTTTTTGCTCTAGAATATCAAATTGTTCTATATCCATTTCCTTCTCCAAAGGCCCTAGCGTCAATGATTTTAAAACCCTCCAACTACTTGTAACCAATATTTTTTCAACATAATATCCGTAACCCCTTTTAAGGTCAACAAAAAAGGCAGGCCCTAGGGGCCTGCCTCCTTGAATTCACCAGTGATATTGAATAGTTATATCGACCTTACCTTTTCTGCAACACGGATTCGGGCTATGGCCCTCTGCAATGCGGCCTGAGCCCGGTCCAGATCTATGTCCGCCCTCCCTCTCTCTTTTGCCAGCCTTTCCCGAGCCCTTTCCATGGCTTGTCTCGCCCGTTCTATATCTATATCAGTGGCCCTTTCGGCTGCATCTACCAATACAGAGATCTTGTTTCCAGAGACCTCAGCAAATCCAGTGGTCACTGCAAAATACTCGGTCTTCCCATCTGCCGTGAACCTAAGCTCTCCTGGAACGATCCCGCTCAAAAACGGAACGTGTCCAGGCAGCACACCAAACTCGCCAAGAGAGCCCGGCGCCACAACTATATCAACCTTTTGGCTCACTAGCACCTTTTCGGGGGTCACCAACTCCAGGTAAAGTTCTGCCATTTCCTCACCCTTACTCGCTGGCCGCAGCCATCTTTTCTGCCTTCTCCTGGGCCTCTTCTATCGTGCCCACCATGTAGAAGGCAGCCTCCGGCAAATCGTCATGCTTACCTTCGATGATCTCTTTAAACCCTCTGATGGTCTCTTTCACAGGGACATACTTCCCAGGGGTCCCTGTAAACTGCTCGGCCACATGGAAAGGCTGGGACAGAAAACGCTGAATCCTTCGCGCCCTGGCCACGGTGAGTTTGTCCTCTTCTGAGAGTTCATCCATACCCAGGATAGCAATGATGTCCTGGAGGTCCTTGTATTTCTGAAGTATCTGCTGCACTTGCCGTGCAACCGAGTAATGCTCTTCTCCCAAGTAGTTAGGATCCAAGATCCTGGAGGTTGAGTCCAAAGGATCCACTGCCGGATAGATCCCCAATTCAGCAATGGGGCGCGACAAGACCACTGTTCCATCGAGATGGGCAAAGGTGGTCGCGGGGGCCGGGTCTGTCAAGTCGTCTGCAGGCACATACACACACTGAACCGATGTAATGGAGCCCTTTTTAGTGGATGTGATCCGCTCCTGCAACTCACCAAGGTCCGTTCCCAAAGTGGGCTGATAACCCACTGCTGATGGAATTCTACCCAAGAGGGCAGAGACCTCAGCGCCTGCCTGAGTAAAGCGGAAGATATTATCGATAAACAGAAGAACGTCTTGCCCCCTTTCGTCCCTGTAGTACTCAGCAGCCGTGAGGGCTGAAAGCGCCACTCTGGCCCTTGCCCCCGGGGGTTCGGTCATCTGACCATATATGAGCGCAGCTTTCTCGATAACCCCTGACTCCTTCATCTCAAGGTAGAGGTCATTGCCTTCCCTGGTGCGTTCCCCCACGCCAGCAAAAACACTGATGCCGCCGTGTTGAAGCGCGATATTGTGAATCATCTCCATCATCACCACTGTCTTTCCCACTCCAGCACCGCCAAACATTCCCATCTTTCCTCCGCGGGGGAAGGGAACCAGGAGGTCAATAACCTTGATGCCGGTCTCCAAGACCCTTACCGTCACATCCTGCTCATCAAATGGGGGGGCATGGCGGTGAATCGGATAAAATTCAGTGGCATTTACAGGTCCCTGGCCGTCCACGGGCCGCCCTACCACATTCAGCACCCTGCCCAAAGTTGGGTCACCTACGGGCATCATGATGGGTTTGCCCGTATTTTTAACCTTCATCCCCCGGACCAAACCATCCGTAATATTCATGGCGATACAGCGGACAACCCTGTCGCCCAAATGTTGAGCTACCTCTATGACAAGATTGTCCTCCGTGTCATCAATGGCTGGGTTGGTAATGGTCAAGGCGGTCAAAAGGGGAGGTAAATCACCCTCAGGGAACTCGACGTCAACTACGGGCCCGATTACTTGTAAGACTTTGCCTTCGTTCATATTGGTACAAGCCTCCTTTTTAAGACCGTTAAGCCTTTTTGAGTGCCTCAGCCCCGCCCACGATGTCCATCAACTCTGCGGTGATGGCGGCCTGGCGGGCCTTGTTGTAAACCAAGGTTAGACTATCGATCATTTCGCTGCAATTCTTGGACGCATTGTCCATGGCCGTCATTCGGGCAGCATGTTCACTTGTTTCATTTTGCAAAAACGCGTTGTAAATCTGAACACTCAAGTGCTTAGGCAAAAGCTCTATCATCAACTGCTCTGCGCTGGGTTCACAGAGATATTCCGCAGCCCCATCCCCATCCCCGGTGTCGGCAGCAGAAGGCGGCTCTATCGGGATCAACTTCACCAAGGTAGGCTGCTGTTTTACCATGGTGATAAAGCGGCTGTACATCATATAGACCTCATCGGCTTCACCGCTCAGGTACCTTTCTGTAAAGCCCCTAACCATATTATTTATAAAGGAGATGTCTACTTTTCCATAAACCTGGGTATGCACATCCCGCACATTAAAGCCCCTTTTGGTGAAGTAGTCTTTTCCCTTTTTACCCACAATGGTGAGGGTATAACTGCGCCCTTGACCCTCCTGATCCTTTATCCATTTCTCTGCAGCATTGACCAAATTGGTATTGAAGCTGCCGCAAAGGCCTCTGTCCGCTGTAAAGAGGAGCAACTCTGCCTTCGAGACCGCTTCTCTCTTAATTAACAAGGGATGGATATCCGGCTCCAGTCGGCTTGCAAGGTTTCCGAGCACTTCTGCAAACTTGGTGGCATAGGGGTCAAAGGCCTCCATCTTTCCTTGGGTATTACGCAGCTTGGCCGCCGCCACCATGTTCATGGCCTTTGTAATCTGCCGGGTCTTTTTAACAGCCCCTATCTTTCTTAATATGTCTCTGAGCGTAGCCATGTCGGTCTCTCGGTCCTATGCTTATTTTTTATTTGGTTGGAGGCTGAAATACGGTCTTGAACTCGTCGAGGGCCTTTTTCATCTTGGCCTCCAGTTCATCACTGATATCAGCTTTTTCCTTTATCTCATTCAGGATCTCGGGATACTTGTTCTCAAGGAACTCAAGCATTTGTTTTTCGTATTCCGCCACCGCCTCAACAGGCCATTCATCCAGATAGCCGTTGGCGCCGGCAAAAAGTATGGCAACCTCTTTTTCGGCAGGCATTGGCTGGTATTGCGGCTGTTTCAAGATCTCAACGAGCCTTTGGCCGCGGTTTAACTGCTGCTGAGTCGCCTTGTCCAGATCGCTACCAAACTGGGCGAATGCCTCAAGCTCCCTATATTGAGCCATATCTAAGCGGAGGGTGCCGGCCACCTTTTTCATGGCCTTTGTTTGTGCTGCCCCCCCCACCCTGGACACTGAGAGGCCCACATTGATGGCAGGCCTTACACCAGCAAAGAAGAGCCCAGGTTCCAGATAAACCTGCCCATCTGTGATGGAAATAACGTTGGTGGGAATATAGGCCGAAACGTCCCCGGCTTGGGTCTCGATGATAGGCAGTGCGGTAAGGGATCCTGCCCCCTTTTCATCGTTCAACTTGGCAGCGCGCTCCAATAACCTGGAGTGATTGTAAAAAATATCACCCGGGTAGGCCTCTCGTCCAGGGGGGCGTCTGAGCAGCAGTGAAACCTGCCTGTAGGCAGCAGCCTGTTTGGACAGGTCGTCATATACGATAAGGGCATGGCGCCCCGAGTCCCTGTAGTATTCACCAATGGCACAGCCCGAATAAGGGGCGATAAACTGCTGGGTGGCAGGGTCACTGGCACAGGCAGCCACCACTGTGGTGTACTCCATTGCCCCATAACGGTCCAGGATGTCCACCACTTGAGCTACTGTGGATTTTTTCTGACCTATAGCCACATAGATACAATATATATCAGTGTCCTTCTGTCTCAGGATGGAGTCCACACAAATGGCGGTTTTTCCGATCTGGCGGTCTCCGATTATGAGCTCCCTTTGGCCGCGGCCGATTGGGGTCATGGCATCAATAGCCTTGATGCCCGTGTACATGGGCTCCTTAACGGGCTGGCGTTCCACCACGCCGGGGGCAATCACCTCAATACGGCGGAACTCAGTAGCATTAATCGGGCCTTTGCCATCCAAGGGTTGGCCCACTGCGTCAATAACGCGGCCAAGCACAGCCTCGCCCACCGGGATCTGGGCAATTCTCCCGGTCCTCTTAACTGTGTCGCCTTCCTTGATCTGGGAGTCATCGCCCATGATGGCCACACCAACATTGTCCTCTTCAAGGTTTAGGCAAAGGCCGTAAATCTCCCCGGGAAACTCCAGCATCTCCATGGCCATGGCATTTTCAACGCCATAGACGCGTGCGATGCCGTCACCAACTGAGAGGACAGTGCCGGTCTCGCTCACCTCGATCTTCTTTTCATAGTCCTTGATCTGGTCCCTTATAACCTGACTTATTTCTTCTGCTCTAATTTCCATAGGCCTTATCCACCCCTCTTTAATGATTCTTTCAGCCCTTCAAGTTGGGCCCTCACACTGCCATCCAATACCATATCACCAATCTTCACGAC
>JAMOVZ010000436.1 GCA_027061865.1 Desulfobacterales bacterium | reverse complement strand
AGGCCCGAGTCCAGCATGATTTCAAGGAGTTCCACATACTCATCTTTTTCCAGCCCAAGATTTGCACTTAGCTCTTCAAGGTTCATGGTTCCTCCCCTTTTTTATTTAATACCCATTTGTTTATTATCTCAAAGACCACTTCTCTCTTGATGGGTTTTGAGATGTAGTCGTCCATGCCGGCTTCAAGACATTTTTCCCTGTCCCCCTTCATGGCGTTGGCAGTCATGGCCACGATGGCGATAGGACCCTGATTGGCTCTGAGCCCATTTGCCTCCTCTTCCCTGATTGCCCGTGTGGCAGTGAGGCCGTCCATTTCCGGCATCTGGACATCCATGAAGATTATGTCGAAGTCCTCAGGCCTGGAGGTGTACATCTCTAAGGCCTCCTTTCCATTGTTCGCCACCTCCACCAAGTAGCCTCCCTTTGTGAGCATCAGCTTTGCAAGTTTTTGATTTACTGGATTATCTTCAGCTAGCAAAATTCGTACCGATCGCTTCAGAGCCTCTTCCACAGAGTATTGGGTCATGATTTTTGGGCTCTTGGCATCCTGGGTTTTATCCCTGTTTTCAGACAGGAGACCTTCCAGCATCTTGAGGATCTTTTCCCTGCGCACCGGTTTAGTAAGGAAGCCATTGAAGCCTGCCTCCAAGGACTTCTTGGCGCCTCCCGCGCTGGAGGAAGAGAAGGCCAGCAAGGGAAGGTCTCCTATGGGAGGAGGCTGTTTTCTGATGGCTCGTGCCGTTTCAAACCCGTCAAGTGGAGGCATGATGATGTCGAGGATGCAGATATGGAACGGATCATTTGCCTCCGCCGCCTTCTTGAGCTCTTCAATCACCTTGGCCGAATCGCGCAAGGCCTCCACCCTCATGCCGGCCCGTTCCAGGATGTGCTGGATGATTTCCAAGTTGGTAGGATTGTCATCCACTACCAAGGCCTTTTTCCCCTTGAGGGAGGCAGGTCTGAGTCTTTCCTCGTGATAGGCCTCCCTTGCCTTTAATACCCATGCGGTGAAATGAAACACGCTGCCCTTTCCCAGTTCGCTTTCGGCCCATACGTCTCCTCCCATGAGAGATGCGATTTTCTTGCAGATGGGCAGGCCCAGTCCTGTGCCCCCGTATTTTCTGGTGGTGGAGCCATCAGCCTGTTGGAACGGCTCAAAGATTGCCGAAAGCTTATTTTGGGGGATTCCGATCCCCGTGTCCCTTACGGTGGTGTGAAATTTCACCCTGTCACCGTTCTCTTGGTCCACATGCAAGGCCAGTTCTATCTCTCCGGATTCAGTGAACTTGGCTGCATTTCCCAATAGATTCATGATCACTTGACGGAACCTGTGGGGATCGCCTTTGATTTTGGAAGGAACTTGGTCCCCGATCCGGCATAGCAATTCTACTGGTTTTCCGGCAAGCCGGGGTCTTACCAGTTCGCAGACATCATATGCCAAGACCTCGGGGTCAAACTCTATCTCCTCCAGATCCATCTGGCCTGCCTCTATCTTGGAGAAATCCAATATGTCGTTGATCAAAGAAAGGAGGGCCTCGCCACTTCGCTTTATGGTTTTTGCGTAATCGGCCTGTTCCTCGGTGAGGTCTGTTTCAAGCAACATATCAGTAAAGCCAATTACTCCATTTAAGGGAGTGCGGATTTCATGGCTCATGTTGGCCAGGAATTCGCTCTTTGCAAGAGAGGCCAATTCTGCCTTCACTGCCATGGCGTTTGCCCGTTCAATGGCGGCCTCCAGATGCTCGTTGGTCTCGCGGAGTTCCCTCAATATCTTGGCTTCTTTGTCAATCCGGTCTACCTTGGCCTTGAGCTCCCTCATGTCAAAAGGTTTGGTGAGAAAGTCAGATGCGCCCTCCTCGACAATCTGGACAAAGGAGAATTCATCCACGTGGCCGGTCATAACGATGAAATTAAGATTTGGGGATTTTTTTTTAGCCTCTTTCATCAGTTGGATGCCATCCATCCCAGGCATGGTGATATCCGTTATTACCAGATCGAAGTCCTCCTTTTGCAGGCGCTCCCAGGCCTTGTCCCCTGAAGAGACGGGCAGACAGTCATATCCGCACTTCTCAAGAAATCGTCCTACCGTTTCTAGGATCAACTCCTCGTCATCTACCAATAAGATTCGGTTTATGACGTGATTTGTCATGACTTAAAGGCCCTTTCTATAGTTCAATGTAATGGGTATTAATGGTAGTGAGGATCTTGTAGCTTATACTTATATCGGTTAAGGGAGGTGGAGTTTTTAATGGAAAATTTATTTACTCTAAAACAAAATGTGTCTATTTAATGCATCTGGCAGAAGTTATCAAAAAGCAAGCGGAAGGAGATGACACAAGGACATGGATTATTTGTTGATAGGAATCGACCAAGGGCGCCCCGGGTTTGAGGATTTCGTGGGATCCTGGCTCTGTAAAAGCCAAGTAAATATTCTTGTGGATGTGGGCCCATTCAATACAGCCCATAAGCTTATCAGTTCATTGGAAAGGGAGGGAGTGGAGCATATTGATTACGTGCTGCTCACCCATATCCACATTGACCATGCTGGCGCCTTAGCTCCGCTCCTGGACCGCTTTCCCACGGCAATGGCGGTGTGCCACGAAAAGGGTTTAAGATACCTAATAGAGCCCAGCAGATTGTGGGAAGGAAGCCTCCAGGTGCTGGGGGATTTGGCTGTTATGTATGGAAGGCCGGAGCCGGTTGAACCTGAAAGGCTCATTGCTCATACGGACTTTTCCTTGAAAGGCATGCAAGTTATAGAAACTCCCGGTCATGCCCCCCACCATCTCTCCTTTGGTTATGAAGGAAAGATTTTCTCAGGGGAGGCAGCTGGCAATTACCTTAAAGTGAATGGCCGAGAGTATTTACGGCCTGCCACTCCTCCGAGGTTCTTTTTCCATGTCTTTATGGAGAGCGTTGACCGGCTCCTTAGCCTTCCTGACCAGAGTCTCTGCTACGCCCACTTTGGAGAGGCTGAAAGTTCTCACCAATTGCTTAAACGATTCAAGGAGCAGTTGATAAGGTGGGAGGGGATAATACGAAAAGAGTTTGAGCAAGGCCAAGAAGGGCTTTTGGTTCGGTGCCTGGAGGCTTTGCTTGCCGAGGACCCTGAGCTCGGCGCCTTTTACAAGATGGAGACGGAGTGCCAGGAAAGGGAGCGCACCTTTATAATGAATGCGGTTAAGGGCTTTGTCGGCTTTTTCAATGAAGGCAAAACATAGAAATTGTGCTTGAAAAAGGCGTGTTAAGGGCTTAAGATATATTCTATGATAATAGTAGAGATACTAGTAAACATAAGCGGAAAGGCACTATGAGGGAGGAAATGGGAGAGCAAAACAACAACGGCAGACTGAACTATCAAGAAAAGGAGAATTTCAGGGCCCTTCTCGAGACCGACAAGATAGACCGGATAGAGGACAGGTTAAAGATTGTAGATACCTTCCTTGAGACAGAGGAGCACGTAACGCTCGAAGAACTCCAAAAACTCCTAAAAAAGCGGGGTTACGATTTTGACCCTGAATTTGTGATGCAGTGCATGAACCGGATGGTGGATTTGGGATTTGCTCAGCGCAAGAAGTTCGAAGGCCAGCCAATACGCTACGAGCACCGCCACCTGGGCCGGCACCACGACCACTTGATATGCACCAAGTGTGGGCGGATCGAGGAATTTGAAGACCCGGAAATAGAGGAACTCCAGCGGAAGGTGGCGCTGCGGCACGGTTTCCAGATGCTCCAGCACAAGATGGAGATATACGGTTTGTGCTCAGAGTGCCTCGAGCAGAGAAAACCCATCCTGCCTCTTGCCATGGCAAAGGCAGGCGAGACGGTCATTGTCAGGGATATTCAAGGTGGAATGGGCGCTAAGGGGAGATTGGCGGCCATGGGGCTGAGGGCTGGCCAGGTCCTGGAGGTGATCAGCAACAATGGCGAAGGCCGGGTGATCGTGGGGAGGGATTGCAGCAGAATAGCACTCGGCAGGGGACTGGCAAACAAGATTATGGTCTCACCCACTGAGAAAGACTCGCTTCCCGAGTGCAAAGAGACGGCCTAAGAGTGCAGGCTATACCAATTTTTGCAATAGTTCTCTCAGCCGATCCCTGATCTTTCTTATCGCCTTCTCCACAACGGTTCGCCTTTCGTATCTTTCGCGCTCTTCGGGGCTGACCAGCTCTGGTGCAAACTTGAGCTTCATCTTGGTAAGGGCCAGCCAGTCGTCAAGCAGAAAGCGCTCGTACACAAGTTTTAGGGGATAGAGGCGAAACTCCTCTTTTGAAATGGAAGCCCCCCAGTCAATCAGAAACGGCTCATCTGCCTTTGATACCAAAATATTAGGCGCCTTTTTTAGGTCACAGTGGGCAACCCCCCTTTGGTGGACCAATTTGATCATTTGCTTCAATCTTTCGAAAAACTTGGAACCGAGCTTTCTCCTTTTTCCTTCATCTTTAAGGGTGGGGGCATTTACATACTCTAAGGCAATGGCAAGCCCCTGAAAGGTTCCGTAAAACCGTGGTATGCCTTCTATCCCTTGGAGGCGGCGGTACGCCTTTGCCTCCCTCCAGATAAGGAGCCTTCCGATGCTATGGGCGAACAGAGAACGGTTCCGGCTAAAGTCCTTTATTATTATTTCTTTATTTTCTATTTTAGCCAAAAAAATTGCAGGCCGGGTGTTATGGGCAGGGCGGAAAACCTTGACAGAACGCTCATAGAGGTCGTCAATGGTCAACCGGCTGAACATTTCTGAGGTGGGCCTATTTACCGCCATGATAAAAGTAACAGGGTTATTCTAAATGGTACTTGAAGTAGGCAGCGCAAGTCCCCTCACTCGAGACCATACAGGCGCCGATGGGGCTTGAAGGGGTGCAGACAGAGCGAAACAGGGGGCAGTCGATGGGCCTTGAGGCTCCCCGCAAGATTTCAGCGCATTTGCACCCTGGTGGCTCCTTGGCTGGCGGGACTTCCAGGTCGAAGCGTTTCCTTGCGTCAAATTCCTCATATTCCTTTCTGATTGATAGCCCGCTTAAGGGAATCCAACCAAGCCCTCTCCATGGGATATCACACGGTTCAAACACCTCTTCCATTATTTTGAGGGCACCTTTATTGCCCTCAGGCCTCACCGCCCTTACATATTGAATTTCTACTCCAGCCCTGTTCTTCTCTATTTGTTCACAGAGCATGAGGATGCCTTGAAGGATATCCACCGGCTCAAATCCAACCACCACACAGGGAATGTGAAAACGGGAGGCCACCTTTTCGTAAGATGATGTGCCAATTATAGTGCTCACATGCCCTGGGCAAATAAATCCATGGATCTGGAGCTCTCCGCCCTCTAGTAGGGCATCCATGGCAGGGGGCAGGAGCTTGTGGCAGCTTAAAACTGAAAAGTTCCTTATTCCTTGGGCCTTTGCCGCTAGGATTGAGGCGGCCACTGTTGGGGCAGTGGTCTCAAACCCAATGCCAAGGAAGACCACCTCTCTTTTTGGATTTTG
>JAMOVZ010000435.1 GCA_027061865.1 Desulfobacterales bacterium | reverse complement strand
GCGATGAGATGCCAAACACAGAGATCCTCTGGGGTAGCTGGCCAGCTTTAACATGGCCTTCTGCTTGGTACTTCATGAATAGCTGCTTGAGCCTTGCCTTGTGGAGGACCATCCTTTCTCCGATCAGGTGCCTCCAGAGTATGGCTTGCCAGTGATCTGCCTTTCCTTTCTCCCAGTTAAGGAGCATGTCAGGCCGGAACACCAGGTATTGGTCAAACACTTGGGCTATGCGGGAAGAGAGCTGGTAGAGCTTTGATTCCTGAGGAGGCACTTCCAGGTAAGCCCTGATGTCTCTGAACTGGGGCTGGTCAAGGAGGCGGCCAACTGCTTCCATGACCTTCCAGGTGAGGGCCCGGGGATGGGAAAAATCTGGATCTTCTTCCAGGCCCAAGACCTGCCTGAAGATCCCGGCAATTATCCTGTTGGGAAACGGGAACACGATATTGGCGGAGATCCCTAGATGCCTCGCAAGCTCCATCCTGAGCCAGGTCTCCATCCCCTTGCTTTGAACCACTACGATTTCAGGAGAAAGAGGAGAGCCAAGCGGTGTGGCAAGCACCTCTGCCAACCGTTCCGCCAACACCTCTAGTCTGTTACTGGCATGGAGATGGAAGTGGGTCATTGGAGCCCCTTTTTTCAGATAGACATAAGCATCATATTTTATGATTCCCCTCTTATCAACACCCTTCCCCGTCCATTCCCCCGTCCCGCTTCGCCATCTCTCCCTCCATAGACTGAAGCCCAGGAACTCTCCCCTGTTAATTACCCATTTCCAGTCAAACCAAAAACAGGTAATAAAATAGATAACTGTCTAAATTTTAAGATAAAACATAAGAAATGCAAAAAGTAGGAAATTGGAAAATTCCTCTGATGTTACCCAAAAATGGTTTTACTGGAAATGGGTAATTTCCCTTGGAGTTGACTGAATGCATAAGCCCGCCATATATTGTGACCATGCCTGATATTTATAAAGAAATCGAGGGGATTCTTGGCCGCAAGGGTTGGCTTTCCAAAGTTCTGCCAAACTTCGAATTCAGGCCTTCCCAGCTTGAGATGGCCCTTCTCATTGCCCGGGCGTTGGAAGAAGAGCGCCCCGTACTTATAGAGGCAGGCACAGGCACAGGCAAGACCCTTGGCTACCTGATCCCCTTGATTTTGAGTGGGAAAAAGGCCATCGTTTCAACCGCTACCAGAAATCTGCAGGAGCAAATTTACTTCAAGGATATCCCGCTTCTAGCAGATCATCCGCTTCTTGGAACCAAGAATTCAATGGGAGGGCCCAATGTCCTTATGATGAAGGGAAGGAGTAACTACCTTTGTCTTTACAAATATCATCAAAGTTATGATCAGGCGTCATTGCAGTTTCATAAACAAGAGGCAGACGACCTTGAGCGCTGGCTGACTACCACCAGGTTTGGCGACCTCTCTGAGCTTCAGTGGTTGGAGGAGGAAAGCCCGCTTAGGGATTTGCTCTCATCCAGTTCTGAACAGTGTCTTGGCGGGCTTTGTCCCTACTATGAAGATTGTTTCCTCACCAGGCTCAGGGCAGAGGCGGAGAGGGCTAACCTTGTGATCGTGAATCACCATCTGTTTTTTGCTGACTTGAAAGTCAGGCAGACCGGCTTTGGCGAGGTTCTCCCCAGGGTCCAGGCGGCTGTTTTTGACGAGGCCCATGAGGTGGAGGAGATAGCGCTCACCTACTTCGGCCATAGCATTGGCAGCCGCCAGCTGGAAGAGCTGGCATCTGATCTGGAAAAGGCGCTTGTCCCAGAGTTGATCTCCCGGGGGGAGGAAAGAGAGCTTAAAAAGGTGTCGGCAGGGCTTAGGGTGGCAGCCCAGGGGTTCAGGGAATGGTTTGAGGCGATGGATGAAAAGGGCCGCCTTGATCAAAAAATGCTTGAGCAATTCAGGCGAACCGCGGCTCACCAGATCCTGAAGGCGCTCGCCAAGGCCGAGAAGTCGCTGGATGAGGCTACAGACATAAGCCCTGCAATGCCCGGCCTCAAAGCTCGGGCCGCGGAGCTTCACAGTATTACCCAAGAAGTTACGAAGGCCCGTTCAGAGTGGCTTAATTGGTATGAGAAAAAGAAAAGGAGTGTGACGATCCATGTCTCACCTTTAGAAATCGGGGAGTCATTGAAAGAGGCCCTGTATTCAAGGGTAAAATGCGTGGCCTTCACTTCTGCCACTATTTCCACAAACGGGAATTTCACTTACATTCAAAAGCGGCTGGGGCTAGATGAGCATTGCCTTAAAGGCCTCTATCCGTCACATTTTGATTTCAAAGAACAAACCCTGCTCTATGTGCCAAAGGACTTGCCACTGCCGGGCGAGCCCCATTTTGCCGCCTCTGCCGCCGTTAGGATAAAGGAACTGCTCCTCGCCTCCTCAGGCCGGGCCCTGGTTCTTTTTACCAGTCACAATAATCTGGATAAGGTTTATGACCTGGTTAAGGACGGGATCCCCTTCAAGGCCTTCAGGCAAGGCCAGGCGCCTCGATCCACCGTGCTCCGATGGTTTGTGGAAGATGTCCACTCGGTGCTCCTGGCTACGGGCTCTTTTTGGCAAGGCGTGGATGTGCCGGGTGAGGCATTGAGTTGTTTGATCATCGACAAATTGCCATTCGCCTCTCCCGGGGATCCGCTGGTTGCGGCCAGGATCGAGTCAATCAGGACGCGGGGCGGCAACCCCTTCATGGAATATCAGGTGCCCTCTGCAATAATTGCACTCCGCCAAGGCCTGGGGAGGCTTATCAGAAAGAGGAGTGACAGAGGTGTGATGGCCGTGTTGGACAAGAGGCTTGTGGGGAGCAGGTATGGAAGGCTGTTTTTGGACAGTCTCCCACCCATTCCAATGACCCATAATCTCGACGATGTGAGGGGGTTTTTCAAATCTTCATGAATGTCTTTGGCAACAGGCGCTTAGGAAGGAGATAAAAACTGATGCCCAAAAAACCGTGGAAGCTCATTACCAGCAGCAGAGACAACTCCTACCGGGTGTTCAGCATCAGGACGGATCGGGCCATATCGCCAAGAAATGGCATAGAATATGAGTTCTATGTGCTGGAGTCTGCCCCATGGGTGAATGTGATTCCGCTGACCCCTGACGATCATGTGATTATGGTGAGGCAATACCGCCACGGGATTCGGGATTTCACCCTCGAAATTCCAGGAGGGCTGGTGGAGGAAGATGACACCCCGGAGCAGGCCGCCTGGCGCGAACTCAGGGAAGAGACCGGCTATAGTGCAAAGACAATGGTGTCTCTGGGATTCGTGCACCCCAACCCGGCTATCCAAAACAACAAATGCTATACCTACCTGGCCCAGGGCGCTTACAAGGTGGGCTCCCAAGCCCAGGATGGAGCAGAAGACATAGAGGTGCTGGTCTATCCATTGAAGGAGATTCCGCGCCTGATCAAAGAAGGAGAGATCACTCACTCCCTGGTCATCGTGGCATTTTACCGCCTCTTCATGGAATTCTTGGCATAGTTGATTACCTACCCATATGATGGCATTTGAACTGTTTTGTGCAGCTAAGCATATAACGGGTTAACATCACGGAAGAGATGGGGGGGGTGGGAAAAGCACTCCAGGGAAACCCGGCAGCTGATTACCCAAAATGGGTAAAAAGGGCAGAAAGAGGGGAGGGGGGAGCTAAGGGTTTCCTAGGCCATACAGGGACACGGTGTTGGCATATGTAACCTCTGCCACTTCTTCCTCGCTTATCCCCTTTATTTCAGCTATGGCCCGTACCACCACCTGGGCATTTGCAGGCTCATTGCGCTGTTCTGGGTCTGGGCCGAGAACAGGGCTGTCAGTCTCTAACAGCAGGTGAGCCAGGGGCAGGCGTTTTACCAGTTTTTGTTTTTGTCTGGATCGGATCACAGAGGGTGGAATGGAAAAACAGTAGCCTGCCTCCACCCCTTCCATGGCCGTCTGGGCCTTTCCGTCGAAGGCGTGCATTTGCACCCTGCCCGCCCCGGCCTCAAGAAGCATGGCTATGGCATGTCTTCCCGCTGATCTTGAGTGCACATTCAGGGGTAAATCTAATTCCCTGGACAGTTCAATAAACCGCAAAAATATCTCCCTTTGGACTTCCCGCATCCGCTCGTCCTTCACTTTCCAGTAGTCAAGCCCCACCTCTCCGATCCCCACGATCTTTTTGCAGTTACCTCGTATGAGCTCCAGCATCCTTTCGGCTATTTCCATATCAAGCACTGTAGGATATAGACCTATGGCAGGCAGG
The DNA here is from genome assembly GCA_027061865.1 of Desulfobacterales bacterium. Lineage (GTDB taxonomy): Bacteria > Desulfobacterota > DSM-4660 > Desulfatiglandales > Desulfatiglandaceae > JALVMN01. Next base: position 1,243 of record JAMOVZ010000435.1, on the reverse strand, counting down.
ACTTGTGGAAACCGCCCGGATAGATGGATTGTTTTCTGAGCGTCCTTCAAAGTTTCTGAAACGGAAATGATGCGTTCTACTCCAGCCTTTTTTGCTCGGGCAAGCACCTGGGCCAAGTCTTTCCCAAAAGACTCGTCGCACAAGTGGCTGTGCGTATCGATTATCCTTAGGCTCTTCATTGGCACCTCACTGGCTGGAGAGCTAAATCTTAAGACATGGCTTTAGATATCTTAAAGGAGGCGGTCAGGGAAGTAAAGACGATAGAAGTCTTGACCGTAATCTGAGAGTGGATAGAATGCGGTGAACAGCGCCCATACCAGCAAGGGCATTCACTTACTAAGAGAGGATAGCAAACATATGGGAACCATTAGTGATGGTTGGCATGAAACCTCCGTGCGGGTGCGTTATAAAGATACGGACCGGATGGGGGTGGTTTACTATGGCAATTATCTCACCTTCTTCGAGGTGGGAAGGGCTGAGCTGATGCGCGCCCTTGGATATCCTTACTCACGGCTGGAGGCAGAAGGCTATCAGCTTGTAGTCACAGAGGCATCTCTAAAATACCAAGGCAATGTGGGCTATGATGCCCTCATTAGCATCCGGGCGCGCGTGGGCGGGCTCAAGAAGGTCAGGCTTCGCTTTGACTATGAGGTCTATGACCAGGGGGGAAACCTGCTGGTGAGCGGCTACACGGTCCATGCCTGCCTGGACTCGAAACAGAAACCTGCCAGGATTCCAGGGGCATTGAAAGAGGTGCTCCATCCAAGTGCAGGTTAAGCACGTCTCAGCAGAATAAGCCGGAATGGTTTTTGCAAAAAACACTCAGAACAACTCATGAACCTTTATATCGAGGACTGTCATGGATACTTGCCTGGTAACTGGTGGAGCCGGGTTCATAGGCTCCAATTTCGTCCTCAGCCTCAGGCGTCTTGGAATTTACAGGGTGGTCAACTTGGATCTGCTCACCTATGCCGGCAACCCGATGAACCTTGACCCCCTCAAAGGGGATGCCGACCATATCTTTGTCAAGGGCGACATAGGCGATAGGGGCCTAGTGAGGGACCTTCTCGGCCGGTATAGGCCTCAAGCAGTAGTCAACTTTGCTGCTGAAAGCCATGTTGACCGCTCCATTGACGGCCCCGAGGACTTCATCCAGACCAATGTAGTGGGGACCTTCCATCTCTTGGAAGAGGCACGCCGCTATTGGCTGGGGCTTTCAGAGGACGAGAAGGCCCGTTTTCGT
>JAMOVZ010000434.1 GCA_027061865.1 Desulfobacterales bacterium | reverse complement strand
CACAAGGGGAGGTTTTTAAAACCCTGCCCAGGCACCCCCGGGACAGAATATATATGTTGCGGATACCAAATCCTACATGTGGGCACAAATTGTCCTCTGGATTGCAGTTACTGTATTCTCCAGGGCTATTTTAACCAGCCTGGGTTGAGGGCGTTTTTGAATATTGAGGAAGGTCTGGACCAGGTGTTAGAGGAGATCTCTTCCCGAGGGAGCGAAATCCTCAGGCTGGGCACAGGTGAGTTCACGGACAGTCTTGCCTTGGATCATGTCCTGGACTGGTCCGGAAAGATCCTTCAGAGGCTTTCGGGAATCCGAAATGTGTCCCTGGAGTTAAAGACCAAGACAGTGGAAATCCGGAAGGTCCTAAAATCAGGGGCGCGGGAGGGAATTATCCTTTCTTGGTCCCTTAACAGCCCGTTTATATGTGGCAATGAAGAAAAATATGCAGCACCCCTTAAGAGCCGGATACTGGCTGCCAAGAAATGTCAAGAAGAGGGGTTTGTTGTTGGCTTCCATTTCGATCCAATGGTTTACCATGAGGGGTGGAAAGAGGGATACTCCAGGACAATAGAGCTTTTGAGCAAGCATATAGATCCAAAAAGGGTGGTTTGGATAAGCTTGGGGTCTTTCAGGTATCCCCCGAGCCTTAAGTCCATTATTTTATCCAGGCACCCCGGGACCATGATCTTTCAGGGAGAGTTTGTGAGGGCCCCGGATGGAAAGATGCGCTATTTTAAGCCAATTCGTGCCGAACTCTATAGATTTATGCGGGAAAAGCTAGAGGCCTGGTCTCCTGACCTGGGTCTTTATTTGTGCATGGAATCAAGGGACGTGTGGGAGAAGGCCATCGGATGGTCGCCAGAGTCCACGGAAGTGTTAAGCAGGTATTTGGACAACAGGGTAAAGGCCATTTTTGAATGGAATTGACCATAGAGATGTGGTATTTATCAAAAATTTAGGGTTAGATACAAACAATAGACGGGAGGAGGCAAATGACACTTAAAGAAAAGGTTCAGGATGCACTGAACAAGGTCAGGCCATCGCTTCAAGCAGATGGAGGTGACGTGGAATTGGTGGAGGTTAATGAGGATGGGATCGTCAAAGTGAGACTCACTGGAGCTTGTGGTGGGTGTCCCATGTCGCAAATGACCCTCAAGATGGGTATTGAGAGGATATTGAAACAAAATGTGCCAGAGGTCCAGTCAGTGGAATCTGTCTGAAAAATTACCAAAAAAAACAGGAGGTGGATATGGAAATCAAGAAGATTGGTGTGGTTGGCGCAGGAACCATGGGGCATGGCATTGCCCAAGTGGCAGCCCAGATCGGCTGTGAGGTGGTGATGAGGGACATTGACCAGGCCTTTGTGGACAGGGGGCTGAAAAACATCGACAAGTTCCTGTCCAAAGGCGTTGAAAAGGGAAAGCTTGATGCAGCAGAAAAGGATGCCATTCTGGGAAGGATTAAGGGGACAACAGACTTGGCAGACCTCAAAGATGTGGACTTTGTCATTGAGGCGGTAATAGAGGACCTGGAGCTAAAGAAAAAGGTTTTCAAGGAGTTAGACGAGCTTTGCAGGCCCGAGGTGATTTTGGCCTCTAACACCTCATCCATGTCGCTTACTGAAATCGCCGCGGCAACGAACAGGCCGGACAAGGTGGTTGGAATGCACTTTTTCAACCCTGTTCCCTTGATGAGGCTGGTGGAGGTAATAAGGGCGTATTTTACCAGCGACGAAACCGTTCAGGTCACAACAGATTTAGCCAAAAAGATGGGGAAGGTCACCGTAGAGGTGAAGAAGGATTCACCAGGCTTTATAGTGAACAGGATAATGATTCCTCACATGATTGAGGCCATCAAGATAGTGGAGGAAGGTATCGCTTCAATTGAAGACGTTGATATTGCTGTCAAAAACGGCCTCAATTATCCAATGGGGCCTTTCGAGTTGATGGACCTTACAGGGGTGGATATTGCATACTTTGTGACCGAGTATCTCTATAAGGAGTTAAACAAGGAGCTTAAGTGGGTGGCTCCAACGCTGCTCAAAAACATGATCAAGGCAGGAAGACTGGGCAGGAAGACCGGAGGCGGCTGGTACGACTACAGCAAATAACCTTGGCCAAGCAAGCATCAAGGAACAAGAGAAGGCAGCCCAATCGAAAATTGAGCTGCCTTCTTTAATGGCCTTAAGGTGATAAAGACAAAACGGGATGATTATTTGTTCTTGTGGCGCATCCTTTTTCTCATTTTTCTATATTTATGTTTTCTGATCTTTTTTCGCCTTTTTTTGACAACGCTTCCCATAAAATCAGAACCTCCAGAAAGATATTATTAATTTCTACTCTAGTGAGGTCCGGAGTGTCAAGGCAAAAAATAAAACAAGTTTACATAATATATATTATCAGACACAATCAAGCGTGGTAATTGGGGCGGTTAGGCTTCCTCTTTCACGGATTTCAGTTCAATCCCGCGGCTCAGGTATAACTCTGTATCCGCCTTTTTGAGCATTTTTTCAGCATCACTTTCCTCATCAGAAAAGCTTGCTATCCCAAAACTTACATCCAAAGAGCACTCCCTTCTTATTGCGTCCCTGATGCGATTTGCAATCTCAGATGCTATTGCCTCGTCTGCATCAATAAGGATCACGGCAAACTCGTCGCCACCATACCTGAATCCCGAGTCAACGTCTTCCCTTATGCTCCTTGAGATTATCTTGCCCACCTTCTTGAGTAATTCGTCGCCTGCCATGTGGCCATACGTGTCGTTGTAAGCCTTAAAGGCGGTAAGGTCCATTAGTATTATGGACAGGGGCCTCTTTTGTCGCCTGGCACGGGCCACCTCCTCTTTAAGGCGTGCGTGAAAATGACGCTGATTATAAAGGCCCGTTAGTGAGTCCGTGATCGAAAGACGGTTTAACTCTAGCTTTATGTCCCTCTCTATAATGGCTCGCCGGATTTTTGCTTCCAACTCTTCCAGTCTGAACGGTTTATTAATAAAATCTGTTGCGCCGGCGTTTATCACATCCACATATCCGTAGCCCTTGGCAAATCCAGTCATTGCTATGATGCAGACCTCCGGGTATTCTTCTGTGACGCGCCTGATGAGTTCCATGCCGTCCATCTCAGGCATCTTCATGTCAGTTACAAGAAAGGTTATGTTAACATCCTGCAAGATATCGAGGGCCTCTGAGCCTGATGACGCAGTTCGGGCATTGAAGCCAAGCTGGATGAGCGTATGGGCAAGGCTTTCCCTTACAGGCTCCTCATCATCCACTACCAGGATGACTTCTCTGCTGTAGTCTATTTGGTCAAATTGGGTTAGGTCTTGCGCCAATTTACACCTCTCTAATTCAGGAGAGACCCAATCAGGGAATTTAAATTAGCCCTTTTAATTTTTAAGGTAACTTCTTTTCCTACGAGGCTATTTCCTTCAGTTGCAGGGAAATTTACTATCTTGTTTGTAGGGGTGCGCCCCATGTATTGCCCTTTTCTCCTGCTAGGCCCTTCCACAAGCACCTTTACGGTTTTCCCAATAAGGCGCTTGTTCTTTTCAAACGTCACTTGTTTCTGAAATTCTTGCAATATCTTGAGCCGTTCCGCCTTTTCCTCCTCAGGGACCTTGGGCTCCATGGTGGCTGCCAAGGTCCCCGCCCTGTCAGAGTACTTGAAAGAAAAGAGGCCGTCAAACTCCACCTGTTGGATCAAATCCATAGTGTGGTGAAAGTCTTCATCTGTCTCACCTGGGAATCCCACCATGACATCTGCTGTTATGGCTATCTCTGGCCTCACCGAGCGCAGATTCTCTATCAATTCGATATAATCCTCCTTGGTATAGCCCCTTTTCATGAGCTCCAACACCCTATTGGATCCTGCCTGGAACGGCAGGTGAATGTGAGGGCAAAGGGTCTCTATTTGTCCAAAGGAGGCAATGAGCCCTTCTGATAAATCCTTTGGATGAGAAGTGGTAAACCTGAGCCTCAAGAGCCCTGGCAAGCCCCCCACCTCTCTGAGAAGCCGTGGGAAGTCCCACCTTTCTTTATCGGATTCCCACAAATAAGAATTAACATTTTGGCCCAGGAGCGTGATTTCTCTCACTCCCTGTCTTAACAGGGACCGGGCTTCTTGCAGGATCTGCTGTGGCGCTCTGGATGCCTCCCTCCCCCTGACATACGGCACTATACAATAACTGCAGAAATTATTGCACCCTTGCATTATTGAGATAAATGCAGTCACCCTACCCTGGAAATAGCCAGGGCAGTTGTCAGGCTCAGGTGGGGGTTCGTCAAGGTCCAGGGCTACGACCCTTTCCTTCTTTTCCATCGCCTTAGTTATGGTTTCCTTGATTTGGGCAATTTCCCTTGGACCAACCGCAAAGTCGAGCAATGGGAACCTTTCCATCAATTCCTCACCCTTTTCCTGGGCAAGGCACCCCACCACACCCAAGATCATGTGAGGCCTTTTTTTCTTGAGCCTGGAGAGCCTTCCCAGCGTGGTGGAGGCCTTTTGCTCTGGCTTGGCCCTCACGGTGCAGGTATTAACAAGGACGAGATCCGCTTCTTCTGGGTTATTCGTAGAAGACCACCCCATGTTTATGAGGCACTGGGCCATGTAGTCAGAGTCATACACATTCATCTGACAGCCAAATGTCTTTATGAAAAACTTTCTATCCATTTTTCTTCGTTTCAAGGCAAGGCCACAGGGCTAATCCCTCCTTTTTGAGTGCTTCAAGCAGTTCCAACACCTGGTCCTCACACCCAGGGGCAATGAAAAGCTCCACCAGTCCTTCTGAGGGATCAATGGTGCGCACAAGAGCCATGCCATCATATGATTCCACGGTGATCCGGAGGTAGTTTATCTCAGCCCTGTTGATCTTAACCTGTAACCTTGCGCTTCTCATTGCTGATTCCTAGCAGGAGAGAGCCAACGTGAGGCTACACGTTGCTCCCTCCCCACATCAATTTCTGCCGCAGGATTTGGAAGAAATTGTATCCAGGAGGCTTCAGCAGCTTTATTTTATCATGGGATTTAGTAATTAGCACCCTATCCTCCTTGAAAATATCAAACCCCACCTGGCCGTCAAATGTGAGCACCACACTTTCCTCAGAATATTTTCCGCCTATGGAGACCTCTATGGTAGCAGAATCCGGGATCAAGAGGGGCCGGTTGGTCAAGGTGAAGGGGCAAATAGGGGTAATGATCATGGCTTCCATGGTGGGATACAGGATCGGCCCCCCGGCAGAGAGGTTATAGGCAGTGGACCCTGTTGGGGTTGATATGATAAGTCCATCTGCCCTGAAAGTGGTAAGAAACTCCCCATCTATCTTGACGTCCAGGTCTATTATTCTGGCAAGGGTCCTTTTGTTTATCACCACATCGTTTAAAACTTGTAGCCCGCAAACCTCGTTTCCCTGCCTCAGCACCTTGGTCTCGAGCATCAGGCGCTGCTGGATCTCCAGACCCTCCTCAAGCATCAATTCAACGGCAGGATAGAGGCGTT
>JAMOVZ010000433.1 GCA_027061865.1 Desulfobacterales bacterium | reverse complement strand
AGCCAAGGCCCGAAGGACTGGCCCAGGCCTTTATAATAGGCCGGGAGTTCGTGGGCGAGGATTCTGTATGCATGATATTGGGCGATAACATCTTCTACGGCCATGGCCTGGTTGAGCAGTTGCGCAGGGCTGCCTCGCTGGAGAAGGGGGCCATCGTTTTCGCCTACTGGGTGAGAGACCCCCAGCGTTACGGCGTTGTATCCTTTGACCTGGAGGGCAGGGCGGTTGATATTGAAGAGAAGCCTGAGAGGCCCAGGTCCAACTATGCGGTTACAGGGATCTATTTCTATGACAACCGGGTATTGGATATTGCAGCAGGGCTCAAGCCCTCTGCCCGTGGCGAGCTGGAGATTACCGATGTAAACCGCGCTTACTTGGACATGGGAGAGCTGAACGTGGAAAAACTGGGCCGTGGGGTAGCGTGGCTTGACACAGGCACGCATGAAAGCCTCATGCAGGCCTCTGAGTTCATACGGGTGATCGAGGAACGCCAGGCCTTGATGGTCTCTTGCCCGGATGAGATAGCCTACAGGCTCGGCTATATCAATGAAGCCCGGTTGGAGGCCCTGGCAAGGCCGTTGGCAAAGAACGGTTACGGCAGGTATCTGCTGCGATTGATCGGTCGTGAGGAGTGAGGTGTAAAGTGTGAAGGGTGGGGAGTGAAGGGTAAGGTGTGAAATGTAAAGAGTAAGGAGTAAGACGTTTCTACTCCCTTCCCACTTCAAACAATCCCCCCTTTCTTGAAAGGGGGGTATGGGGGGATTTCGAGAAGGGGTGGCACATGAAGGTATGGCAAGACAAGGAGTTGGGCGGGGTCATAATAATTGAGCCCGATAAATTCGAAGATCATAGGGGCCACTTCCTTGAAGTTTACCAATACGAGAGATACCGTGAGGCAGGGATTGAGGCCACCTTTTTGCAGGACAACCTCTCTTTTTCAAGGAAGGGCGTGCTCCGTGGCCTCCACTACCAGTACCCGCATCAGCAGGCCAAGCTGGTCTTTGTGGCAGAGGGAGAAATATTTGACGTAGCTGTTGACATTAGGCGAAACTCCCCCACGTTCGGGAAGTGGACCTCTGTGATCCTCTCCGGAAAGAGCATGCGCCAGATATTTATCCCTGAAGGCTTTGCCCATGGGTTTTGTGTCCTGAGCGATACTGCCACAGTAATTTACAAGTGCAGTGCCTACTATGCGCCGGGCTCAGAGGGTGGGGTGCTCTGGTCAGATCCCGACCTTGGAATCGAGTGGCCTATTGATGCCCCCATCCTTTCAGAGAAGGATGCTGGCCTTCCTCGCCTCAAGGATATCCTTCCTGAGCGCCTGCCACAGTGAAGAACCGCTCGATAGTCAGTCCCCTTGCCAAAAGAGGCCTTTCACATTATTGCCCCTCTCCCCGAAAGGAAGGCAGGGCGAATAATCCGTGAATGCCTTTTTCAATAAGATGGGCAGATTGGGGAACTGAAGCGAGGGAATTCTAAGTAATTACTCAAAATTGGTTTGACCACAAATGGGTAAAGAAGGTTACAATTTAGTGAAATGACAACATAAATAAAAGCCGGATGCATAAAGTGAGCAGGGAGGCCAAGAAAAATATTACCCGAAACAGGTCTGACCAGAAATGGGTAAAAAGGGGTTTTTGGGTTTCCGTTAAGAGAGGGAGAAAGGAGATTGGTTTTGAGGGGATTATGTCAAAAAAGGTGTTGACACGGCTGAAAAAAATTAGTATTTCATCCAAGCTGTATCAATGCCGATAAAAAGCGGGGAAAGGAGGTGATAGCGGGAAGGCGAAATGGAGAGAGGGAAAAGAGGATTGTTTGGCAAGGGTTTAAGGTTTTAAACATAATAAATTCTTTCTTTAGGAGGAAAGGGTTATGAAAAAGATTCTAGCAGTTCTTTTTGCAGCTGCACTGCTCGTGGCATTTACCGTGCCTGCCATGGCTAAGACCTATCTCGGCGGCATAGTGTTTCAAGAGGTTAACTACTATAAGAACGAAGTTACAAATGATGAAGACCCCACAGGTGCTGACTCTGACTTCGACACGATTTATTGGGACCTGGCAGTCTTCAGCAGGTTCAAGGCAAGGCTGACCAACGAAGACAATGTTGGGCTTTTTGTGGAATTCGGCCTTGGCGGAAGGACAGGTTTCGGAAACTTAACATATCTAAGGCACCTTTACGGGTGGTGGGATGTCAACCCCCAGTTCAGGATTCTTGCCGGCCAGACTTCACTTCCCATTTCACCCCTGGCTCCTGACACCGTAGTGGGCCACATGGCTGGCGGCCATGTTGTCGGAAACGGTTGGGGCAACTATGATCAAACTAGGTCTCCTCAGATCAGGTTTCAGTGGAAGCTCGAGGACCTGGGCTTTGTGAGGCTGGTGTTCTCAGATCCTCACGAGATGGCTGCTCCTGCTGCCCTTGGCGCCGCAGCTGACAATGATTCCAAGCTTCCCAGGATTGATCTGGGTGTTCCTCTTTATTTTGGCCCTATCAAGGTCTATCCCAGCTTGTTCTATCACAAGCAGACCTTTGATGATGTGGCAAGCGGCCAGGAAGACACATTTACCGCTTGGGGAGCCTCCCTGGGTGTGAAGTTCGGTTTTGGCCCGCTTATGATCGCAGCAGAGGTCAATACGGGTGAAAACTGGTCCTATAGCAGGGATTCTCACGGCGCTGTGGCCCCTTATTACAATGGCGCCACCGGAGACCTGACTGACACCGACGACCTCTCTTACTGGATTGATGTGAGCTTCAAGCTTGGGAAAATCACCCCGCATCTCATCTATGGTGCACTCAAGAGCGAGGTTGACCCCAGTGGAACCGCCAATGATTTTGAGAGAGATAGGACCATGTACGGTATCACCGCCAGGATTCCTCTTGCCAAGGGCTTCATGCTCAGGCCCGAACTCATGTTCTATGATTGGGAAGATGAAATCGCTGGTGTTGACATGGATCACGGCAAAGAGACCGTGGCTGGCGTGATGTTCCAGATCGCATTCTAATTTTGTCTTAATCAGCCTTTAGGCTAGTGAGAGCTCTTCCCCCTTAGAGGGAAGGGCTCTTTTTTTGAGGATAAATCCCCCCTGGCCCCCCTTTTCTAAAGGGGGACCAAGGGGGATTGGAGATTAAGGACGTAGCTATGCCTCCGTATCGGAAGAGACTGAAAGCATTTGCCAGGGAGCTGAGGAAAAACCCCACAGATGCAGAGAGGCTGCTTTGGTCTCGGCTCAGGAAAAAACAGCTTCTGGGGCTTCAGGTCTACAGGCAGCGCCCCATTGGGGAATACATTGTGGACTTCTATGTGCCAGGGGCCAGGATGGTCATAGAGATAGACGGCTCTCAGCATTTTGTAGGAGAACAGAGCCGAAAGGATGAGATTAGGGATTCCTATATGAAGAGGATCGGGCTCAGGGTGTTGAGGTTTAACTCTAGGGAGGTTTTGAAAAATACGAATGAGGTAGTCGAAGTGATATTCAAGGAGGTTGAAAAGGTGTTAAGGAGGAACAAGGGGGATTAGGCATAGTTTATCAATTTACACAGTTTGGTGGACAGCCCCGGGATTTGGTGCTAACTCTAATTTACCATAAAGCTTATCTATGATAATATGTGTCAAAACAGATTATTAATGAACCTAGTGGGGAGGTGGCCTGTGGCTACAATTCAAGTAAACATGCTGCAAAAACTAGATGATGAGGATAAGCAGAAGGTGGCCTATTTTGTAAAGCTTCTGGTCAGCCAATCAAAGTACGCGAAATTGAAAGAGGAGATCTCGGCCAGAAAAGAGGAGATAAGAAAGGGGGCCACTTTAAGTCACGAAGAAATATGGAAGGAACTCGGTGTTTGAAATAATTTATGCCAAAAGTGTCTTAAAAGATTTAAAAAGGATTGCGCCTTACAATCTCCCTGTAATCAAGCAGGCCATTCTAGAACTCAAAGACTTCCCTAACATATCCCAGATAAAACGGCTCAAAAATCATCCTCTGGCAGACTTTAGGCTCAGGGTGGGAAACTATAGAGTGTTGTTCGATGTAGATTGGAAGAAGAAGCAAATCCAGGTGCTAAAGGTGGGTCACAGGAGGGAGGTTTATTAAATTCTCTCCTTTAAGAAGGGGGAGAAATAGGACTCCCCTTTTTCCAAAGAGGGACCAAGGGGATTAGGTGAGGGAGAGGTGGAATGCGAGGATGATGAGGGCGGTAAGTTCCCCGGTGCAGGCCGAGGCGTGAAAGTGCCTCTCGGCAGGGTTTCTCATAAGGATAGAGTTTATCACAACAAGGCAAAGCGCCAAGACTATGACAAAGGGAAGTCCCAAATTCAACTTCACCCATTCCAGAAACCATCTTGCAGTGTAAAGCGCCACTGCTCCCATAAACAGGCCTTGCACAAAGGGGACGATGTACCTTTTTATTAACGCCAGCCTTTCAAACGGTTTTGCAAGGGGAGTGATGACAATCCCGCTTATGGCACCGGCAACCAGTTTGCCATTAAACAATGCCAAAAGAAGTGCCGCAAGGTACGCAATCAGCTCCATTGATGCCTCCTTTTTTTGAGTCTCAACAATCCCCCTGCCTCCTTTCTTGAAAAAAGGGAATATAGGCGGCCCTTTGAAAAAGAGGGTAGAAGGGGTGATCCGTTTCGCTGGTACAGCTTTAGCATAGGCAGGCAGGGAATTAAAGGGGCTTTAGGGAAATGGGAAAATATTGGAGCTAGTTAAGAGGGGATGGAGCGAGGTGGGAGAAGCGTTTGATAACCATGCGTTTGGCAATTGCCCAAGTGGTATAGATGATAACCAGGCAGATTATGAACCAAGGAGGGGCCCCAAGAGAGAAAGATTCAAAGACTGAAGGCCTGCCAAACAGGGCGATGAGGTTTTCCGGCCTGTATGCCTCGTTTACGTAAGCCAGGGCCGAGACAATAGGGAGCATCCGGGTAACAAGGCTAAGCAGGAAGCCTTCGACCATGTAGTCAAAATAAACCTTGTTAAGTTCTGCCTGATCGATGCCTTTTTCCAGGGCGCGGGCGACTTCAGGGTTATCCACACTGGCAGCTTCTTCCCTCAATCCCTTCCAGTAAAGAAACTCCTTTTCCAAACGGACATACCGCTTGGTCTTGACATAGCGGCTTAGGACCTTTGTGAGGATAACCGTTGCCAAGGCCACTACAAAAATCGGAACGGCAGGGCCGAGGGAGTTGAGGGGGTTGAGGAGGGAGTCCACCCCGCTTTTAAGGACGTGGACTCCCTCAAGGGTTTTGAACCAAAGCTGATCCAGGAGGTGCTCCATGTTTGTTATCCTTAAATCCCCCCTCCCCCTAGTAAAAGGGGGTAGGGGGATTGAGGGGTTATATCCAAATAAATATCTTGAAGAAGCGGAAGAACAAGAAGAAGAGCACTATAGCAAGTGTCCACTTCAAGGTCTTCTCGCTGAACATCTTCTGCATCCTGCTCCCAATCATGCCGCCGACAAAACCGCCGATGATGATGGCGATCATGATCCACAGGTCAGGCCAGTAGCGGTTC
>JAMOVZ010000432.1 GCA_027061865.1 Desulfobacterales bacterium | reverse complement strand
TTCCCATTTAGCCCCTTTATCGGGACGAAACTGCTCCTCCCCCTGGCCTTAGTTTTGAGATAGTCAACTGCCACCTTTCCATCTTCATGGGTCTGGACGATGATGTACTGGAGTTTGTCAGAGAGGACTGCCTCAACCGCTTGCTCGTATTTGGGATCCACTGAGATGATATCCGCAACCAAGCCTAAGATCCTACCCCTTTGGCGCAGCTCCAGGTCCTTTGCCTTCATAATGCTCCTTACCCCGAGCTTATATCCCTCAAAATTTTCGGCCAAGGTCTGGAGACTTCCCAGCCGGGACTTCACCTTGCTTAGCAAGACCTCCTTGTCCCGCAATTCTTTGGAAGCGTGGCTGCGTTTTTCCTCCAGCTCGTCAAGTTCCGCCTTTATCGACTCTATGGCCTCATCCAGGTTTCTCAGCCTCTCAGCCTCCACTTCCCTTTGGTAGCCTTTCCGTTCAGAGGCCTTTATCACCTGTTTCAACCGGTCCTCTGTCTTGGCCAATTCCTGCTCAAGTCTTGAACGGGCATCGGAAATCTGGTCCAACAGCCTCTCAACATACTTGGATTCATGTTTGAGGTCTGTCTCTTTATTGACTCCGAGCCCGAGACTCTCTCTGGCCTGCTCGTACTCTTTTCTCACTCTGTCCAGGATCTCTTTCCGGCCCTTCACCCTTTTCTCCAAAAGAGAAATTTCACTCCTCAATTCGGCCAAGGAGTTATCGAGCTTTTCCACTGCCTGCTCCAACTCCACTGCTTCCTGGCCGAGAGAGGAAATCCTCTGCTCTGCCCGATCCCGCTCTTTGACCAACCGCGCTTCCACCTCCTTTTGTATTTCCTCCTCCTTTTGGAGAGAGGCGAGGGTGCCTTGGATCCGTTGAACCTGCTCCTTTACAGAAGAGTGTTCCTCCTTGAGCCGGGAAAGCTCCCTGTCATGCTCCTCCAATTCCAGGCGCAAGGCCTCCGCCTTGTTTTGCAGCTCCGAGAGTCTGGCTGAAAGCACGGCCTCTTGTTCCACAAGCCGGGCTGCAACTTTTTCCCTATCTCCAGCCTCGGCTGATAGCTCCCTCAAGAGATTGGAATAAAGGGTCAGCTCCAGGTCCCGGATCTCTTCTGTAAGGCGTTTGTAGCGTCTGGCTTTAGAGGCTTGGCGCTTCAGCGAACGCATCTGGCGCTGGACCTCGCTCATAATGTCTTCCAGGCGTTGAAGATTGGTCTGGGTAAGGGCTATTTTTTTTTGGGAGGCCTCAACCTTTTTTCTGTATTTGGTGATACCTGCGGCCTCTTCCAGCATCACTCTAGTCTCTTCTGGCTTTTGCTCCAAGATGGACCCAATTCTCCCCTGCCCGATAACTGAATAGGCCTTGTTTCCAAGGCCCGTATCCATGAACAATTCCTGGATGTCCTTTAATCTGCAGGGCCGACCATTTAGGAGGTACTCGCTCTCCCCTGAACGGTAGAGCCTGCGCGTGATGGAAATTTCGGTCATCTGAGCGAGATCTTCAGGTAATCCCTCCGATCCTCCCTCAAGCACAAGGGTCACCTCGGCCATGCCAAGGGGCTTGTGGCTGCCTGCCCCACTGAATATCACGTCTTCCATTTGGCGGGCGCGAAGCTGTTTAGGGCTCTGCTCACCCATACACCACCTTATGGCATCAACAATATTGCTTTTGCCACAGCCATTTGGGCCCACCACTGCACTTATCCCTTTTGGAAAAGATATCTCCACCTTGTCCATGAAGGATTTAAAGCCAACTATTGTAAGCCTTCTTATCTTCATAAGGATTGTTACGGTAAATCTTGGTTTTTAAAACTGCAATGGAATTGTCTATTTACCAAATCCAGTAATTATTGTAAAGTATTTATACAATATGATGTGTTTTCTTTTGTCCTTTTCATCAATATATAGTATTTTTTATAGGTAAGTAAAAAATGTTGACATTGATTTTCTGAAATTTCTAGTATTTATACAAAAATATACAAATCTTTTTGTCGCTTATCTGCACTCTTTTTCAGAGCTTGCTGGACCTGGAGCCTCAAATGAGAGCCTATCTTATTGCGTGCATTATTTTTTTTGTGCCTTTAATACCCTGCTCTAGCCTTCCATCTACGCCTGCCGAACAGACCTATTCCATAACTCTCACCAAAAAGGCTGAGGCCGGGCACAACATATATGAAGTGGGGGATCGCAAGGTATTTGCGGATGTGCATGAAGTAAAAAAGGGAGAATACCTTTGGAAGATAATGCGCGACAAAGGGCTGTTAGGCCGCCCAGATTTTCCAGCCCTTTTCAAGGCACTCAAAGAGCTTAACAAATCTTTCAACAATCTGGATTTGATCCATCCTGGCGACAAGATCTTGATCCCTTTAAAAATCACACCGCTCCGGGGGCTCTCGCCCACGGTCTCCAAACTAAAAGAGCAGAAGGTCAGCCCAGCAGAGCTGAAGGATATCGATTTTGAGCAATATACCGTGGCACCAGGAGACAACATTGTAAAGGTGGTCACTGGAAAGTATGATATCCCTGCCAAGCAATTGTACGGCCAGTACATGGAGATGTTAAAGAAACTCAATCCCCACATCAAGGATATAAACTCCATTTATCCTGGTCAGGTCATTAGGCTTCCAATCTTCTCTCCCAAGGTGGTGAGGAAACCGATCCAAGCCCCACCCAAGCCAACTGGCACAAAGGTGGAGGAGGCCGGCCACCCAAATCCATTTGCCAAAGATCTGCGGGCAATTTTTGTGGCCATGGGTGAGGAGTGGATCCAGAGTGGAGAGCATTTTATTCCTTTGCGCTCAGGGGGGCAGATTGATCTCAAGGCGGCCTCTTTTCCCTTAATAAATGTGGTTTCAGGCACAAGGGTAATAGTGGACTTAGGAAACAAGCTCCCCCCTAAAATGGCGCGCCTCATAGAGGACACCTGGGGCGAGTACCGAGTGGTTCACCTCTTACCTTCTGACGACCTGAAAACGGCCCTTGACAAGATCTTGTCAAGTTGCGGCTACCCCAAGGTCCTCCGCAAAGGCCAGGGTATCACAATTGGCGATGATGTCCTTGTTCACCTCAAGGGCGACTGGGTGGTAGAGCGGGGCGGTGACCCTTCTCATGGATGGGGTACGGTGGTTATCAATATCTTGAATGACCAGGGAGAAAGGACTAATCCTTGGATGGTCAACTTCTTGGAAGGCTTGGGAATCCGTGTAATAGATCATCCCTCCCTTCCTTCCGTTGAGCAGCCCCCGCTTGCCGAAAGTGTACTTGCTATCGGGACTGTTCCCGCGCTTGCAGAAACCCTCCTTGATATGCTCGGCGTCAAGTTTTCCACTGGAGTGGACATACCTATATATGGAAGCAAAAGGGCTGATTTTAACCTCATAATCAAGGCTGATTTTTTTTTCAGGCACAATGGCATGGATGCCATAGTGGACCTCGGGAGTCTTGACCACACCCTGATCTCCTTCTTGGAAGAGCATCGCTTCAAGGTCCTAAGCCTTAAAGATCAAAAAGACTTATTCGCCGGAGCCAAACAGATACTGACTTTTTTAGGATATCCATATAGGGAAGGTCCCCATGAATTTTGGGCATCAGCAAGGGAGCACTCACGAAATATCAGGATAGAGATTCCAGGTATTTCCTTTTCTGATTTCAATGGCCGAAATGTACTTGCAATCCCTTTCGCCGTCACCCCAGAGCTTGCCTCCTTCCTTCACTACAATGGCTATAGAATCATAGCCCTAAGCATATCTCCCCGAGTACAATGATCACCTCATAGCAATGGAGTTTTTTCGAATGGCCTCTTTCCTTGAACTTTTCTGGACTACCAGCCCTTCGTCATCAGCCCGGATAGACGTGCTTGACCGCATAAGAGTCATCCCATATAATCCACCTTCAACTCTTTGAGCTTGTTTACACATTGCTTATTTCCAAATGAAGAAAGGAGAAGGTCAATGAGAAGGAAAGTTACCGTGGTTGGGGCTGGGAATGTGGGATCCACTGCTGCCATGAGGGTGGCCGAAAAAGAGTTAGCTGACGTGGTGTTGATAGATATACTTGAAGGGGTGCCTGCTGGAAAGGCACTGGACATCGCTGAAGCTGCCCCCATTGAAAAGCACGACTCCAAGATTATAGGTGTTACAAATGATTACAGTAAGGCTGAGGGTTCTGATATTGTGATTATTACGGCTGGTGTGCCCAGGAAACCAGGGATGAGCCGCGACGATCTGCTTGCCACCAACATGGGAATCATAGAGAACGTAACCCGCCAGATAGCTTCAGTTGCGCCAGAGAGCATCCTGATTGTAGTGAGCAATCCGCTGGATGCCATGTGCCATGTGGCCTTTGATGTCAGCGGCTTTCCCAAGAACCGGGTAATGGGAATGGCAGGGGTGCTGGATTCAGCCCGGTTCAGGACATTCATTGCCATGGAGCTCAATGTATCTGTTGAAAACACCCATGCCTTTGTCCTCGGAGGCCATGGCGACACAATGGTTCCTCTTCCCAGGTATTCCACGGTTGCCGGGATCCCGATCACTGAACTGCTGCCGGCGGATAAGATCGAGGCATTGGTCGAGAGAACTCGAAATGGTGGCGCGGAGATAGTCTCTCTTCTCAAGACTGGAAGCGCCTATTATGCCCCTGCATCTGCTGCCGTGGAGATGGCAGAGGCCATCCTGAAGGACAAAAAAAAGATTCTGCCCTGCGCTGCGTATCTTGAAGGGGAATACGGTATCGAGGGCCTCTTTATTGGTGTACCCATTAAACTTGGGGCCCAAGGGGTAGAGGAGATAATAGAAATCAAACTCACGGATGAAGAAGAAAAAGCGCTGCAACACTCTGCAGGTGCTGTCAGGAAACTGGTAGAAGACATGAAAAGGCTCAAGGCGGAAGGAAAATAGATTGCTCTCGCTTAAATGGAGGCTCAACCTGAAAGCCCTTGGACCACCCAAGGGCTTTCTTTTCAAGGATTACAAAACCGCAGCAGTGCTCTTGGCCTTTTTTTTCTTTTTTGGAATTTTTCTGATCTTTGGCTTTACCCGACAGTAAAGGTCCAGATACTTTGCAACAGTAAACTTCATCTCTTTACGGGTTGCGATCTCCTGGATGCCGCGGATGTTGTGGTAATAGTCAAGGTCTTGGTAGATTTCCTTTGAGAACCTGTGAAGTGAATCAGATCTAACTTTTTCTTCCTGTACATCGAAGCCCCGTGCTGCCATCACCCGGGGGCCAGCAAATATGACAAGGGCACCGGGCTCTGCAATAATCACATCCCCCAGGGCCGCATAGCTGGCAATAGCTCCTCCTGTGGAAGGATCTGCCAGGATTGAAACATACAAGAGCCCATGGCGTTTCAGGCGGTTTACAGACTCTATGGTCTTTACCATCTGCATTAGCGCCGAGATGCCCTCATAGAGCCTGGCCCCCCCTGAGCAACAAAGGCTCACAAAAGGTATGTTCTCCTGTATGGCATAGTCCACGGCCCTTCGGAATTTCTCGCCAAAAACCACGCCCATTGATCCACCGCAA
>JAMOVZ010000431.1 GCA_027061865.1 Desulfobacterales bacterium | reverse complement strand
AAACCAAGAGGGCGGCCTTGAGGTCATAACCACTCATATCAATGCGGATTTTGACGCCCTTGCCTCCATGATTGCAGCAAAGAGGCTTTATCCTCAGGCCACCTTGGTCTTCCCAGGGGCACAGGAGAGCAGCCTTCGGAATTTTTTTCTACATTCGGCCTCTTATGTTTTTGATTTTGCAAAAGCAAAGGAGATTGACCTCAAAAGAGTCAATAAGCTTATCCTAGTGGACACAAGGCAGAAGAGCAGGATCGGCAAGTTTGCCCTGATTGCGGAAAGGCATGATGTTGAAGTCCACATCTACGATCACCATCCTCCCTCTGATGACGACATACATGGCCACCTCGAGGTGATCAGGCCGACCGGTTCCACAACAGCAATACTTGCAAGGATGCTCAAGGAAAAAGGGATTCAGCTTACCCCTGATGAAGCTACCATCATGACCCTGGGAATCCACGAAGATACCGGCTCCTTTACCTTTTCCTCTACCACTTGGGAGGATTACGAGGCAGCCGCTTGGCTGGCCACCCAGGGGGCAAACCACAATATCGTCTCAGATATGCTCACAAGGGAACTTACCGCTGAGCAGCTTTGGGTCCTTAATGACCTTACCCAATCCGCAGTCACCAAGAATATTAATGGGGTGGAGGTGGTTGTAACCAAGGTGGTGAGGGATGAGTATATTGGAGACTTTGCCGTGCTGGTCCACAAATTCATGGAGATGGAGAATTTAAATGTGGTTTTTGCCTTGGCACAGATGGAAGACCGGATTTACTTGGTTGCCCGCAGCCGTGTGCCGGAGGTGGATGTGGGTGAAATCGCTGTAGCCATGGGAGGAGGCGGGCACCCTCAAGCTGCATCGGCCACCGTCAGGGGCAAAACCTTGGTTCAGGTGGAAAGGGCTCTTAATGCCGTATTGCGCCGCCACATCAGGCCGGTGGTCAAGGCTAGGGAAATGATGTCTTCTCCAGTAATTTCCGTACCTCCCGATGCCACCATAAAGACAGCGGCAAACCTCATGACCAAATACAATATAAATGTTTTGCTCGTGATAGAGGAGGAAGGCCAGGAACAAGGGAAATTGCTTGGGTTTGTGACGCGGCAGGTGGTGGAAAAGGCACTGTTCTTCGGCCTGGATAAGGTTAAGGTCTCAGAGTACATGAACATTGAATTCTCTACAGTAGGCCCCGGGGCCTCTGTGCAGGAAGTCCAGGACCTCATAATCAGGACCAAACTCAGGGTGTTGCCAGTTATTGACGGGGAAAAGGTGATAGGGGTTATCACCAGAACCGATCTCATGAATATCCTTGTTGGGGAACCCGCCCTGCCTGAGCCCTTTTATGCAAAAAAACCTTTGGGCCTTGGATCCAAGCGGAAAAACCTGGCCGGAATGCTCAAGGAACGGCTCTCCAGGAAGGTAATAGAACGCTTGAAAGATATGGGCCAAGTAGCTGACCTGCTTGGATTTAACATATACCTTGTGGGGGGCCTTGTAAGGGACATACTCCTAAAAAGGGAATGCCCCGGCTCATCAGGCGGTGCTTCCCTCGGGGTGGGTGATGTGGATGTGGTAGTGGAGGGCGATGGGATAGCATTTGCCCATGAGTTCTCCAAACACCATGGGGTCAAGGTGCGTAGCCACAAAAGGTATGGCACTGCGGTGCTGATCTTCCCCGACGGGTTCAAGGTAGACGTCGCAACGGCACGCATGGAGTACTACGAGGCGCCCGGAGCTCCCCCTATTGTCCGTACTTCGTCCCTCAAGATGGACCTCTACAGACGCGATTTCACCATCAACACCCTGGCATTAAAATTAAACAAGAGGGATTACGGAATGCTGGTGGACTACTTCGGGGGGCAGCGTGACATCAAGGAAAAGGTGATACGGGTCCTCCACAACCTGAGCTTTGTGGAGGACCCCACACGGGTCTTTAGGGCAATTAGATTTGAGCAACGTTTCGGCTTTAAGATCGGAAAGCTCACACTTGCCCTGATCAGAAATGCCGTAAAGATAAACTGCTTCAAAGATGTCTCGGGGCACAGGCTTTTTCTGGAACTGAAGCTCATCCTCCAAGAGGCCGATCCCATCAAGGCAATCGAGAGGATGGATGAGTTGGATTTACTCCAGTTCATCTCCCCCAATATCAAATTGGATGCCCGACTCCGCGCCACCCTCGTGGAGATAAAAAATGTGGTCTCATGGTTCAAACTGCTATTTTTGGAAGAGCCCTGCGAGCCCTGGTGGGTGTACTGGCATGGCCTCACCTCAGGCCTTGGCCCTAAAGAGTTAAAGGAGATGGCAAGGCGCCTGGGGATGCACGATGCCCGCAGCCAACTAATGCTCGCCCAGCGGGAAAAGCTAATGGGGCTTATTAGTGATCTTTACAAATTCAAAGGGAGCAACTATGAACTCTATACATTGTTGAGCCCTTATGATACAGAAATCCTTCTTTACGCCATGGCACGGGTGGGTCCTGCTGGAAAACGTGGAGGCGAAAAAGCAAAGCGCCTTATCTCATCCTATTTTACTAAACTTAAAGGGACCACGGTGGAATTGAAGGGCAAGGATTTGATAAACCTCGGGCTGGAGCCGGGGCCAAGGTTCAAGCTCATATTTGAGGAACTGCTTAAGGCAAGGCTGAACAAAGAGATCAACAGCCGGGAAGAGGAAATCAGGTTTGTAAGGGAGAATTACTTAGAAGGAGGTATGTTTTACAGCAATGGCAAAGAAGCGAATTGTTAGCGGAATGAGGCCCACAGGCAGGATGCACTTAGGGCATCTGCATGGAGCGCTGCTTAACTGGAAGGATCTTCAGGATGAGTGGGATTGTTTCTTCTTTATCGCTGACTGGCATGCGCTTACCAGTGAGTATGCCAATCCGGCAATTATAAAGCAAACTACTTACGAAATTATAGCAGACTGGATTTCAGTGGGCCTAGATCCAGAGAAATGCACCTTTTTCATCCAATCAGAGGTCAAGGAGCATGCCGAGCTTCATCTCATATTATCCATGATCACTCCCCTTCCCTGGCTTGAGCGCAACCCCACATATAAAGAGCAGCTCAAAGAACTTACTCAAAAGGATCTCCACACATACGGGTTCTTGGGTTATCCTGTGCTCCAGGCCGCCGACATCCTCATGTACAAGGCAAACGGGGTGCCTGTTGGTGAGGACCAGGCCCCCCACGTGGAACTCACCCGCGAGATTGCAAGGCGTTTCAACTATCTTTACAAAACCCAGGTCTTCCCTGTGCCTGATGTGATCTTGACCCCCACTTCGAAACTCCTGGGAATTGACCGAAGAAAGATGAGCAAGAGTTATGGAAACGCCATTTATCTGACTGATCCGCCTGGGGAAGTGGAAAAAAAGGTCTCCCAGATGATCACAGATCCCCAGAGAAAGCGTAAGACGGATCCAGGCGACCCTGATATCTGCAATGTCTATTTTTACCACGAGATATATACAGATCCAGGCAAGGTTTCAGAGATAGCGGCCAGCTGCCGAGCTGCCCGGATAGGTTGTGTGGAGTGCAAGAAGATAATGGCCCAAAGCCTCATCAAGGGGCTTGAACCAATCAGAGAAAAGAGAAGGGAATTGGGCGCCCACATGGATAGGGTGAAAGAAATTATGGTTGCTGGCAACCGGAGGGCGCGGGCCATTGCTGAAAGCACCATGGAAGAGGTAAGACAGGCAATAAAAATGCCTTCCGATCTATAGCAAAGGAAGCCTCAAACAAGGCGCTCCATCCAGCTTTTTGCTGGAGTTTTCTTGTAGCTTATGGACTCAATAAAATCATTGGTGTCAAGTTTTGCAGGGTGAGATACGTTATATCCTCAGGAGTCCTGGGCTGATAATGTTAGAACCCCAAAATCAGGTTGTCAGTTGGAATTGTTCTATGGGCAGGGAAACAGGTTCTTGAACAAAAATGACTCGAGATAGTATGGAATACCAGGTTCAACTCGAAATATTTGAAGGTCCATTGGACCTGCTTCTCCATTTGATCCACAAAAACGAGGTTGACATTTTTGACATCCCCATTGCCACCATTACTGATCAATATCTCGAATACCTGGAGATGATGAAGGCGCTCAACATAAATGTGGCGGCAGATTTCTTAGTTATGGCCTCTACCCTTCTTCACATTAAGTCCAAGATGCTTTTGCCCAACGCCTTCGAAGGTGAAGAAGAGGAAGACCCAAGGATGGAAATTACCCGGCCTCTTTTGGAATACATGCACCTCAAAGGGGTTGCTCAAGAACTCTCCGAACGAGAGATGCTGGAAAGGGATGTCTTCACCAGACCCCCAGACCCGTTTCTTTACAAAGAATTGAAGCAGGACTCTCCTGAACTGGATGTAAACATATTCCAACTAATGAAGGCCTTCAAGGCTGTCATGGAGGGAAGGGCCCTTGAGACTAAACTCAAGTTCAGGCCTGTGAAATGGTCCTTAAAGGAAAAGGCCGCCCATATTGTTTCCCGTCTTCGCGAGAGGGGGGCTATTTATTTCAAAGAACTCTTTGACGGCCTAGAGGATATATCAGAATTCGTTGTGACTTTTCTGGCCCTTTTAGAGCTTGTCCACACCGGTGTGGTCAAGGTCTTCCAGCCCAGTCCCCAGAGTGATATCAAGCTGAGGGCCGCCTTTTGTGAGGAATGCGGAGAAAAGGATGGAACCGAGACCCCTCAAGTTCATAATTGAGGCACTTTTGTTTTCCTCAGACCGCCCCCTGAGTGCCCGGGAGATTCAAGAGTGGATTGGGCAGGTCAATGCCTCAGAGGTAAGATCAGCACTGGAGGAACTCCGGGCAGACTACCAGCAGATGAACCGCAGCTTCCGGTTGCAAGAAGTGGCGGGCGGCTTTCAGTTTCGCACAAGGTCAGATTATGCCCCTTACATTTTAAAGATGCTTAAGACCACCCCTTCGAAGCTCTCCCGTGCTGCACTTGAGACCCTGGCCATCATAGCCTACAAACAGCCCATAGTGCGGCAAGAGATAGAACAATTAAGGGGTGTGGATGTGGGCGGAATCCTCCGCTCCCTCATGGAAAAAGGGCTTATAAGAATTGTTGGCCGGAAAAATGTGCCGGGCAAGCCTCTCATATATGGCACAACAAAGAGGTTCCTGGAGGTATTCGGCCTCAAAGACCTTGACTCCCTGCCAAGGCTCAAGGAAATCAAGGATCTTACCTCTAAGGGGGCTGAAGGGAGCTCCTCAGCCCCATCTGGGCATGAGACGGTTCCGAAGGAAAAGGATGAAAAGCAAGAAGCGCAAGCGCCGAACCAAGAAGGTTGAGTTTGAGGCCTCGGAGCCGGTTCGACTAAACCGCCTCCTCTCCCTTGCCGGGGTCACCTCCAGGCGCAAGGCCGACCGGCTCATCAGGGAGGGTCAAATTCGGGTCAACGGCAAGGTGGTTCGAGAGCCCTGGATTAAGGTGCGGTGGGGAGTGGACAAAGTGCATGTGGGAGAACGTGAGCTCCCTGCTCCGAAATCTCCTGTTTATATTATGCTGAACAAGCCGTTCGGATACATTTGCTCTCTTAAAGACCCAGAAGGCAGGCCCCTTGTGACGGAGCTTCTTCATAATGTGAAGGAGCGGGTTTACCCGGTAGGCCGCC
>JAMOVZ010000430.1 GCA_027061865.1 Desulfobacterales bacterium | reverse complement strand
GGGGGGGATGTGATACGCCTCGGGATCTTCAGGGATGCCCTTCAAAAGGCCCTGAGGCCATTTGGCATCAAAAAGGAAAATCGCCCCTTCAGGCCTCATCTCACCTTGGGCCGTTTTCGCAAAGGTGCAGGGGGCGGCAACCTCCTTGACACAATAGTTGAAAAACCTCCAGACATTGAGGCAGGGCCGTGGGCAATGAAAGAACTCGTGCTTTTCAAAAGCGAGCTAAAACCCACTGGCCCGGTCTATACTAGGCTTTGTTCATGGCCGCTGACAGGGGAAAAATAGGGCCTCCAAAGGGATTCTTTACAATGGGCGCCAGTTTTAATAAAAGAGTTAGGAAAAAGCTAACAGAGGAGCGATCGCCATGGAGAGGGAAAAAGCCGTAGAGCAGGCTATCGTGCAGATCGAGAGGCAGTTTGGCAAGGGCTCCATCATGAAGATGGGCGACAAAAGGGTGCTGGATGTGCCCACTATCCCCACGGGTTCCCTTGCCCTCGACCTGGCCTTGGGTATAGGGGGGGTTCCTAGGGGAAGGATTGTGGAGATCTTTGGACCCGAGTCCTCTGGCAAGACGACCCTTGCCCTTCACATAGTGGCTGAGGCCCAAAAGCAAAATGGCACAGTGGCTTTTATAGACGCAGAGCATGCCTTGGATGTGAACTATGCCCGCAACCTGGGGGTGGATGTGGATGCACTGCTGGTCTCTCAGCCTGACACGGGAGAGCAGGCCCTGGATATTGCGGAAATACTGGTCCGAAGCGGGGCCATAGACGCCCTGGTGATCGACTCTGTAGCAGCCCTTGTCCCAAGGGCTGAGCTTGAGGGTGACATGGGCGACCAGCACGTGGGACTTCAGGCCCGCCTAATGAGCCAGGCCCTCCGGAAACTCACGGCCACCATAAGCAAGTCCAGGAGCTGTGTCATATTCATCAACCAGATAAGGATGAAGATCGGGGTCATGTTTGGGAGCCCCGAGACCACCACTGGCGGCAATGCACTAAAGTTCTATGCAACCCAAAGATTGGACATCAGGCGAATAGGGGCGATAAAAGAGGGGGATCAGGTGGTGGGTAACCGCACGAGGGTAAAGGTAGTAAAGAACAAGATAGCTCCTCCGTTTAAAGAGGCAGAATTTGATATCATGTACGGCAAGGGCATATCTAAAGAGGCAGACATATTAGACCTCGGCGTCTCACTTGGCATAGTGGAAAAGGCAGGGGCATGGTATTCCTTCGGAGACCAGAGGATAGGCCAGGGCCGGGAGAATGCAAAGCGCTTCCTGGCAGATAATCCAGACATTCGAGACAATATCAAAGAGCTCATCCTGGAAAAGACAGGACTCAAAGAACTTCGGCAGAAGTCCGGGGAGGACAAATAAGCAGGCACAGGCAGGAAAGGATATGAATTACAGAGAGATTCGGCAAAAGTTTCTGGACTACTTTGCGGAGCGGGGCCACGAGATAGTTCCCAGTTCTTCCTTGATTCCGCACGATGATCCCACCTTACTTTTTACCAACGCCGGCATGGTGCAATTCAAGAGGCTTTTCCTGGGTGAAGAAAAGCGAGGTTACACCAGGGCGGCCTCCTCGCAGAAGTGTGTGCGGGCGGGAGGAAAACACAATGACCTGGAAAACGTGGGCTACACCGCCAGGCACCACACCTTCTTTGAGATGCTGGGGAATTTTTCCTTTGGCGACTATTTCAAAAAGGAGGCTATAGAGTGGGCTTGGGACTTGCTCACCCGGGGCTATGGGCTTCCTGAAGACAAGCTTTATGTATCGGTGTTCAAAGATGATGACGAGGCTTACGAGATCTGGAACAAGTCCATGGGACTGCCTCCTGAAAGGATCGTGCGGCTGGGTGAGGAGGACAATTTCTGGGCCATGGGCGAGACCGGGCCTTGTGGGCCGTGCTCAGAGATCCTGATTGATCAAGGCGAAGATCTGGGCTGTGGCCGGCCAGACTGCGCCCCAGGGTGTGACTGTGACCGATATCTAGAGATATGGAACCTGGTATTCACCCAGTTTGACCGCCAACCCGACGGCACCCTTGTGCCCCTCCCAAAGCCGAATATCGACACTGGCATGGGCCTTGAGCGGTTGGCCGCAGTGGTCCAAGGGGTAAAGTCAAACTATGAAACCGACATATTCATGGCCCTGATTGGCCGCATTCAGGAACTTGCCTCCAAGGACTACGGCACTGACAAGATGAAGGATGTGGCCTTTCGGGTGATTGCGGACCATTCACGTGCCGCGGCCTTTCTGATTGGCGACGGGGTGATGCCGTCAAACGAGGGCCGGGGATATGTGCTGAGGCGCATCATCAGGCGTGCAGTGCGCTATGGCCAATACCTGGACCTTCAAGCCCCGTTTCTCTACAAGGTCTGCCACAAGGTCATAGACATAATGGGTGAAGACTACCCGGAACTGGTTCAGTCGCGGGAATTCATAAGCACTGTGGTGGAAAATGAAGAGAGGAGGTTTTCAGACACCCTGCGCTTCGGCCTCAAGGTGCTTTACGAAGAGATAGAAAAGCTCCGCTCTCAGGGGGGCGACACCATTAGTGGTGAAGTGGCCTTCAAGCTTTATGACACCTATGGCCTGTCTCTGGACATTGTCCAGGATGTTGCCCGGGACGAGAAACTAAATGTGGATGTCCGCGGCTATGAGCGGGAGATGGAAGCCCGCCGGAAGATGTCCCAAGAATCTTGGAAGGGGAGCGGAGAAAAGGAGATCTCCTCTGGCTATAAAGAGCTCTTGGCCCGGGGCCTGAAAGTGGAATTTCTGGGCTATGGGGGCCTGAGTGCTGAGTCCAAGGTGCTGGCCATCCTAAGGGACGGTGTTCAAGTCAAAGAGGCCACTGAAGGGCAAGAGGTAGAGATTGTGCTGGAGCAGACCCCTTTTTACGGAGAGGCCGGGGGGCAGGTGGGCGACACCGGCTGGATCACCTCCAGTGGAGCAAATTTCCAGGTTACAGATACCATAAAGGTGGCCGACACACTGATTGTCCATAAGGGAAAGCTCCTCTCTGGCCGTATCACCAAGGGCGAGACCGTAACGGCCCAGGTGGATGAGGAGCGCAGGCAGGCAATTGCCATAAATCATACTGCCACTCACCTCCTTCACAGGGCACTTCGCGAGACCTTGGGGGAACACGTAAAACAGGCAGGTTCTCTGGTGGCTCCTGAGAGGTTGAGATTTGATTTCAGCCACTTCACCCAAGTTCCTCGAGAGACCATTCGGGAGATAGAGAAGATTGTAAACCGGAGGATCAGGGAGAACCATCCCGTCACTGTGAGTGAAATGAGCCGAGAGGAGGCCTTCAAGACCGGGGCCATGGCAATATTTGAGGAGCGATACGGCGAGCTGGTGCGTGTGGTGCGCATCGGTGAGGGCGTAAGTATGGAGCTGTGCGGCGGCACTCATACCCAGAGGACCGGGGACATCGGCCTTTTTAGAATTGTGAGTGAAGGCTCAGTGGGGGCCAATATGAGGAGAATCGAGGCCCTTACAGGGGAGGCGGCACTGGCATATGACCAGAAGCAGGACGATGAACTTTTTGCCCTCAGCACATTGCTTAAAACTGCCCCTGAAGGAGTTCTTGGGCGGGTGGAGCGGATCTTGAAAGAGTCTAAGGAAAAAGACCGCCAGATTGAATCCCTTAAGGCCAAGCTGCTTACCAAGAAGTCAGAGGATTTGCTGGACAGGTTAAGAGATATAGGCGGCATAAAGGTCCTTGCCATGGAGATGGATGTAGAAAGCCCCAAAGAGTTGAGGGAGTCTGCTGATAGGCTAAAAGACAAGCTCAAGTCAGGCGTGATCCTGCTGGGTGCTCGTAATGACAAAAAGGTGATGTTAACCTGTGTGGTTACACAGGATCTTGTGGACAAGGTTAAGGCCGGAGAGATAATAGGTCGGGTCTCCCGCCTGGTTGGTGGAAAGGGGGGTGGCCGGGCGGATATGGCCCAAGGAGGAGGAAACAGTCCGCAGGAACTTCCCAAGGCCTTGGAAGAGGTGTTCCGGATCGTAGAGGAAAAGACCTCTCAGTCTTGATCTTTTTTTTCTTCCTCCATCAGTTTTGCCTTGCAAATGGCTAACCGTCTCAATGCCTTATGATACTGGCCCATATCCGGGTAGTGCTTCAGCAAATACAAATACCTTCCCAGCGCTGCCCTGATTTTGCCCTGCTTGAAATAAAAATCTCCCACATATAGCTCGTATTTTGCTAAGTGGGAAAAACACTTTCTAAGTTGCGCCTCTGCCTTTCTGGCATAAAAGGAAGATGGGAAGCGTTTAACCAAATTGAGAAAGTCATCCTTTGCAAGCCGGGCAAAGCTGGGGTCTCTATCCACGGTGCTGATCTGTTTGAAGCGGCACATTGCCTTTTGGTATAGCACATAGGGGAGGCTGGAGTGTTTTGGATGGAGTTTTTCGAACTCCACATACGCGTCATAGGCCTCTTCATAGGACTTTTTCAGGAACAGGGCATCAGCTATCTTGAGTTCCGCCTCCACCACAAGCGGGCTATAAGGATAGCGGTCCTTTACCTTTTGGAAGGCCTCTGCCGCCTCGTCATAAAATCCCTTCTCAAAGGCCTCCAGCCCCTCTTGCATGAGCCGCTCAGGCCCTTTTTCCACCTCCTTGGTAAGAAAAGGACTGAAGAGGCCGCAGCCTGTAAGCGAAAGGAGAAGCGGCACCACCAGTGCCAAGGTCAGAAGCTGGATTTTTCGGTCCAAGGGGTTGCCTTTCATCTAAGCCTATTTTTTGCTTGCCTCCACAAACCTCTCTGCTGCCACTGCCGCCGTGGCTCCGTCTCCCACCGCGGTGGAGATTTGCCGAAGCAGCTTGGAGCGGATGTCGCCAGCGGCAAACACCCCTGGAACAGATGTCTCCATATCGTTATTGGTCACTACAAAGCCTTGGGGATCTAACTCAAGGATATCTTTTACCAGGTGAGAGTTTGGAATATACCCGATGAGCACAAAGACCCCTTGTATGGGGAGATGCCACTTCTTGGATGTCTTTATGTCTTCCAGATCCAGCCCATCTACTCCGGTAGTTCCAGTGATCCGTTTGGGGACAGTGTTCCAGACAAACTCTATCTTGGGGTTTTTCATGGCCTTTTCCTGGATCGCTTTGGCCGCTCTCAGCTTATCCCTCCTATGAATAACATAGACCTTGTCGGCAAAACGGGTAAGAAATTCAGCCTCCTCGACGGCCGTGTCTCCCCCTCCTATTACCGCTACTTCCTGGTCACGGTAAAAGGCTCCGTCACAGGTGGCACAGTATGAGACGCCCTTCCCCGTAAGAAGCTCCTCGCCTTCAATCTCTAATTTCCTGGGAGTTGCCCCGCAGGCAAGGATCAACGCCTTGGCCTCCACCAGGCCTTTGTCTGTGTGGACCACCTTGCGCTCGGCTGAGAGTTCTAGTTTCAATGCCTCCCGGGCCTCTATAACGATCCCGAAGCGCTCGGCCTGTCGTTTCATGCGGTCCACAAGTTCAAAGCCACCGATGCCTTCAGGGAAACCGGGATAGTTTTCCACCATTTCAGTGTTCAAGATCTGCCCTCCGGGGGCCATGCGCTCAAGTAAGAGAGCATCCATCCTGGCCCTCGCTGCATATAGACCCGCAGTAAGCCCCGCAGGCCCTGCACCAAGTATCACAAGGTCTTTCATGGAGACTTTCC
>JAMOVZ010000429.1 GCA_027061865.1 Desulfobacterales bacterium | reverse complement strand
TTAATGCACATGAAGGGAAGGCCTGAACACATGCAGGATGCTCCCCATTACCATGATCTTCTTGGCGAGATAGAGGAATTCTTGAAGGATGCCATAGAGCTGGCCGTGGAAGCTGGAGTGAAGGAAGACCTTGTTATGGTTGACCCTGGCATAGGGTTTGGAAAGACCTTTGACCACAACCTTCAAATCCTAAGGAACCTCAGGCGACTCACCACGCTTGGGCGGCCCATACTTGTTGGCAGCTCCAACAAGGCATTCATTGGCCAGGTTTTGGGCAAAGATGTGGGGGAACGCATGATCGGGACCATGGCCACTGTGGCTGTGAGTGTGTGGAATGGGGCCAGCATGGTAAGGGTCCACCATGTAAAGGAAGCTGTTGACACGGTGAAGATGGTGGATGCCATAAAAAGAGGAAGTGTGGAGTAACGTCATGCTTTTTTGTATGGATATCGGGAACACCAATACAGTGATGGGCGTAATTAATGGCGACAAGATCTTGCACCACTGGAGGATCAGGACCGAGCCAGAGATAACCTCAGATGAGCTTGCCATTCTGGTCAGCAATCTATTCGGAATAGCGGGAGTTGAACGCGATCATATCACAGACATGATAATCTCTTGCGTGGTGCCACCACTCCTCAACTCTGCAGAATCCTTTGCCGGCAGCTTCTTTTCCCTAAAACCCTTGGTGATCAGTGAGGGCCCGGATGCTGGCATGCCCGTTTTGGTGGACAATCCAAGGGAGGTAGGCGCCGACCGGGTGGTAAATGCGGTGGCTGCTTATGAGAAGTATAGGACAGGGCTTATTGTGGTGGACTTTGGCACTGCGACCACCTTTGACTATGTCTCCCCGGAAGGGGCCTATATGGGGGGGGCCATTGCCCCTGGTGTGGTGATTTCGTGCGAGGCCCTTTTCCAGAAAGCCTCCAAACTCCCCCGTGTAGAAATATTCAAGCGGCCTTCAAGCGTGATCGGCAAGGATACCATTAGCAGCATGAATGTTGGGATCATTCACGGTTACGCTGGGTTGGTGGACGGGATAGTGAAGCGCATGAGGGCCGAGACGGGCCAAGATTTAAAAGTAATTGCTACAGGAGGCCTGGCCGCTATAATATGTGAGGCCTCCGAGACCATAGAGCACGTGGAGCCGTTTCTCACGCTGGAAGGCTTGATAATAATTCATAGGCGAATAGGGTAATGTCAGCCCTTATAAAACCAGGCCTTCTCAAACAAGGAGCGAACATAGCTGTTGTCTCCCCGGCAGGCACCATAGAGCCTGTTCAACTTGCCCAAACCATAGATAGGCTCAAAGCTAAGGGCTATGGTGTGAGGCTGGGAAAGAGCGTATACAAAAGGAATGGTTACCTGGCAGGCTCTGATGAGGAACGTGTGAAGGACCTTCATTGGGCCTTTGAGTCTCATGAAATAGATATGATACTTTGCGCCAGGGGCGGTTATGGGTCTGCCAGGATCCTGGAACTGGTGAATCCAGAGCTCTTGAGGAACAATCCTAAGATTCTCGTGGGCTACAGCGATATCACAGCCCTTTTGCTTGCCATATACAGGCTGACAGGCCTAGTGGCATTCCACGGACCCATGGCCTCCGACCTTTTCTCTAAAGGCAAGGAAAACCAGGAATGGTTTTTCAAAGTAGTATCCCAAGCCGAGCCCCTGGTGGTTGACCTCTCAGAGAGCAAGGTGTTGAGGCCGGGCCGGGTCCGGGGAAAACTTCTGGGCGGAAACTTGAGCTTGATCTGCCACATGGTGGGGACGCCCTTTTTGCCCTCTCTCAGGGGGGGCGTTCTTTTCTTGGAAGATAGAGGTGAAGCCCCATACAGGATTGACAGGATGTTGACCCAGCTTATTCAGAGCGGGCTCCTGGATGGGATAAAGGCCATATTGATTGGGGAATTTTGCGATTGTGGGCCAGAGGAAGAGATCACCTCATTATTCGAGGAGCTTGCAGACAGACTTGACTGCGTGCTTATTTCAGGCTTTCCCGTGGGGCATGGGAAAAGGAATCTGCTTTTACCCTTGGGCTTAGAAGCAGAGCTTGACACAGAGGCCCATGAGTTGAGATTCTTGGAATCTCATATCTTTTCCCCTAAACCGGCTGGCACAATTTAACCAATATCTTCCCTTTCAGTAGATCCTGCTGGCAGGCCGCTGAGTTTAAAGGTGGCGTTAATTTATTGGAGGCGTGATTATGGGCTTGCAATATATCGCAAATAACAAAGGTAATAGAATAGCGGTCATCTTGCCAATAGAAGAGTATAGAGAGCTTCTAGGCAAGTTAGAAGAGTTGGAGTCTATACGAGCTTATGATGCAGCCAAGGCCTCGCGGATGCACCAAATTGATGAATAGGGAGGCGTGGAGAATTCGTGTGGGAAATTATCGCGTGATTTATGAGGTTGATGACAGAGATAAAAATATAACGATCATGCACATTGGTCATAGATAAGATATTTATCAAAAGTGAAAAGCCGTGTAACATTCCCAGCCACTTGGCCTTGCGGCTAAAGAAGAAAGGAATAAGAATAATGGAAGGGCGGTCAGAGACGGCAAGTGCTATCATTGCGTTTTCCCAGAGTGAAAAGATTAAGGCAGGCCTCATCTGGCTATCCAATGCCTCAAGCATGATCGATCAATTGCCTGGGCCGGAGAGGCAAGGGGCGGCGAGGTTTTTGGGGAACATGATGGGCATGCTCCACCGGGAGGTCATGATGGCCGGCAGTGTCACTGGCCACCCTGAGTGGGAGAAGGTCTCGAGCCATTTGGAAAGGGCCATGGTCATGATTGACTCGGGCGCTGCCGAAGGCTCCCTTGAACACCTGACCCAAGCCCTGAGCCAGGTGACCAACATCGCCCAGAGCTCCATGGGCTACTTGAAGGAGAAGAACCTTTTGTGATGCCAGTGCGCGTGTGGCAGAGACAAAATCAAATCAAGAAAGGAGGTTGGAAAGATGGAGATATTGGTGCTTTACTATTCCAAAGGCGGAAATACTAGAAAACTGGCTGAGGCTATCGCTAGTGGTGTGGAGCAGGTTGAGGGGGTGAAGGCGGTTCTCAAAAAAACGGATGAGGTCACAAAGGATGACTTCCTCAATTGCGATGGGGTTATTGCCGGCTCTCCGGTCTATTTCGGTGTAATGGCCGCAGAGCTAAAAAAGGTGTTTGACGACTTTGTCGGAGTCAGGAAGAGGATGGAGGGCAAGGTGGGGGCTGCCTTCACCACGGCAGGCGATCTAACCGGGGGCAAAGAGACCACCATGTTTTCCATTATTCAGGCCTTGCTTATTTACGGAATGGTGATAGTTGGGGACCCCATGTCAGCCACAGGCCACTACGGTGTGGCATGCGTGGGGGCGCCGGATGAAAAGGCCAAAGAAAACGGCGCAAAGCTGGGTAAACGGGTTGCAGAGATCGCCAAGAAGTTGAGAGGCTAGGGCGCTCGGATGAACGAGAAATCCCTCAGGGAGCTGCTGGACTCGGTAAGTAAAGGAGAGGTGGGCACAGAGGAGGCATTGGCCCGCCTTCGCTCCTTGCCTTTTGAGAATTTGGGCTTTGCATGCATCGACCACCACAGGCCCTTGAGGCAGGGGCTCTCTGAGGTGATATTTGGTGAGGGGAAGAGCGCTCACCAAATTATCTCAATCATGGAGCGCATGGTTGAGCAGGGCGACAATGTGCTGGTTACAAGGCTTTCTAAGGAGAAAAGCCTCCGGGTGATTGAGAAATTTCCCAATAGCACATACCACAATGATGCCCGCGCCTTAACCCTGTTGCTCCATCCTGTGGAACAAAGCGGCCGGGGAAAGATCCTCGTAATAAGTGCTGGGACATCTGATATTCCGGTGGCTCAAGAAGCCGCGGTGACGGCGAGATTCATGGGGAAC
>JAMOVZ010000428.1 GCA_027061865.1 Desulfobacterales bacterium | reverse complement strand
GCCCGCGGCATCACCCACCAAAAGGGCCAGCCCCTTCACTAATGCCCCCTGCCTTGGTCTTACAGGCACCACAGAGCCTTTGATGACTCGCGGCCTTACCATTTTCAGCCCCATTAGCTTGAGATACTCTTCCAAGTATTTATTGAGATTGATTCGGCCGGGACCCATGCGGCCCACGCCGACCGAGAGCAGCTCTCTTTTTGGGAATGCCCATCCGTAACCTCCTGGCACAAAAAGTAGATCAAACCTGGCCGTGCCCCTGTATTTTTCCAGCTCCTGGGCAGACAATTCAAGTTCAGCCTGTAAGGCGGGGGCAAGGTATTTATTAGGGGTAAACCCCAGTGCCCTTGAAACTGTGCTCACAGCCCCGTCAGCCCCTACCACAAACCTCGATGAAATTGCCCCTTGTGTGGTCTTGAGCCTAATCAGGTGAGGTTCCTCTTCCAAGGCTAAAAGGCGTGCTGGGGCAAGTAATTTTACCCCTTGCTCGCAAGCGGCTTCAGTCAGGGCATAGTCAAAGTCCTGCCGCATCACCATGTATATGAGAGGTTGGTCCCGCTCAAGCTTAAATGAGATGGCTTTGCTGGGGAGGTGAATCTCAATGCAGTGGCATTTGTCCTGGACACTTACAAGAGCCTGGGCAGGCAAGAGCTTAAGGGTTCTCATGGTAACACCCCCGCCACAAAGCTTGTAGCGGGGAAGGGGAGCTTTATCAATAAGGACCACCTTGAGTCCTCTTTTGGCAAGTCCCAGGGCCGCCATTGATCCTGCAGGTCCCGCTCCTACTACGGCCACATCATAGATAAAATTAACCACCTTCCCATTTTTGAGCGACATTGGCGCCACTTAATCTCCTCATCCAGAAGGTTGCCCAATGAGTATATTGTTTCATCTGGATTTGGACAAGGCTAGCTTTAAAAGACCTTTTACTGAATTTATTTACCTAAATCCGGTTTGACCGGAAATGGGCAATTAAGTTGATAACATATTGATTTATCAGTTGAAAACATTTAGAAATTTTGGGGAATCAAAAATTCCTTGGACAAGAGTGGTTCAAAATGGTGAAAATTTAAGACAGATTTCATAAGATTCATGTGAGGGGAGCGCAGTAAACATATGATTCCCACGGCAAAAGAGTGCTTCAAGATCATGGACTCTTGCCAGGTGCCCGAGCACATTCGCGCACACAGCATCATGGTGGCAAAAGTGGCAAGGGTTATTTCCAAGGCATTGATCCAGAAGGGTGTTGAGCTTTCGCTTCCGCTTGTAACCGCTGGCGCCCTTCTTCATGATATAGGGAAATATCAGGCCTTAAAGAGTGGGGGAGACCACAGCGAGATGGGCCGACGCATCTGTTTTGATCTCGGTATGCCCCAAATTGCCGAGATAATAAGCCAGCATGTGGTGTTGGGCTTTGATACTATAAGGGCTCCTTTGGGCGAGATTCATCTTATTTATTATTCCGATAAAAGGGTAAATCACCATAAAGTGGTGAGCCTCGAGGAGCGGTTGGCCTATATTTTGGAAAGATATGGTAGAAAAAGGGAGGAGATTTCCAGGGCCATAAGGAAAAACTTTGAGGTTTGCAAGGCCCTGGAGAAAAGGATATTTGGCCTTTTGGACATTAGCCCGTCTGATTTGGGACAATTGGTTCAAACTGAAAACATAGGAGGAAATGTATGACACGCAAAAGACCGCATTTGGCTGGAGCAATCTT
>JAMOVZ010000427.1 GCA_027061865.1 Desulfobacterales bacterium | reverse complement strand
CTATTGGATTCCTGGTCATCCTTGGGTGCCAAGAAAATCCGCTGCGCATAAAGATCAGGTTTGATGATGTGGAGAGGCTGGTAAAGGGTGACAGGGTGCTTGCAGGCGAGCAGGAGATAGGGAGGGTGGAAGGGGTCAAGTACACGGAGCGGGGCGACTTTCTTGTAGATGTTGCCATTTCAGAAAGGTTTAGAAAATCCATAACCACTGAAAGCAAGTTCTACTTGATGGACGATCCCAATAAGGAAGGAAAAAAGGCCATTGGGGTGGAGTTTGGAAATGGAAAGGGTAATCCCCTGGAAGACGGGGCAGTGGTAGTGGGTGTAAGCCGGGTGGAGGCCGTTGCAGGGACCCTGTGGAAGGATTTGCAAGGCACTATCAAGGAGTTTGAGCAGGGATTCAAAGGCCTTGCAGAAAGCCTGGCCAAGGATCTCAAACAGATTCCCGACTCCGTTGAGTACAAGCGCCTCAAAAGGGAAATGGACCGACTGGCAGAAGAGATGAAGAGGGCCGGAAAGGAGGCAAAAGAAAAACTCCAAAAGGAGATTATCCCCCGCATAGAAGAAGAGTTAGAGAAGCTCAAAAGATGGCTTGAGAAGGAAGGCAGGCAAGAAGAGATAAAGCCCTTGGAAACTCAGCTAAAACAGCTAAAAGAGATCTAAGGGTGAGCTATGTCCATCAAGGTGATTGCAAAAGACCTCTACCAGGCAAAAAAGGAGGTGGAGCGCCTCGAAAAGGAGCTTGCGCAGTGTCCCCCTGAGAATCGGGAAGAGATTGAAGCTCAGTTGGCCAAGGCCAAGGCAGAGGTGGAGCGGCTGCGTCAGGCCCTGGAGGGGGTCAAAGAGCCGCCCAAATACAGGAAGCTTCCCAGGTGATCTTACTCCCAGGCTTCCTCATGGCCTGAGGGCAGAGCGGATGAGTCGAGCGGCCTTGGTTAGGTTTGCTTTCCACTGGTAGGCAAGGGGATCTAGCACCACGGTACGGGCCCCTATCTGTTGAGCCACTATCTTTGCTGCCCGGTTAGAGAACTGAGGCTGAACAATTAATACCTTAAAGCCAGCTCCTTTTGCCAGCTCTATGAAGTGGCCAAGCTGTCTGGGGGAAGGGGCCTTTCCTTCCAACTCTATAGGGAGCTGTTCCAGGCTGTAGGCAGCAGCAAAGTAGCCCCATGCCGGGTGATAGACCAAAAAGCGCCTGGCCTTTAGGGTGGGCGGAAAGATGCGCCTCAAGTTAAGGTCAAGCTCCACAATCTCGTTTATCCAGGTTTTGTAGTTTTTTTCAAAGCAGGAACAAGAGGTTGGCCGGGCGGAACATAGAGCATCCAATATTATCCTGGACTGGAGCACCACCAAAGGAGGGGAAAGCCACACGTGGGGGTCCAGCTCAATGGTATGGCTATTGGATGAGTTGCGGGAAGGGCGTTTGGATTTCATGGGTATTTTTGCAATCCATTTGTCAGTGGGGATGATCTTTAAGCGGGGATTGCCTTTTTTAAACCTCTTAAGCCATGCCTTTTCAAAGGGCACTCCGATACTTAAATAAAGTGAGCAGTCAGATAAGGACGCCATCTGCCTTGGGCTCGGCTCATAAATGGCAGGATTTGCCCCAGGTGGGATCATCACAGTGATTCTCACCTCCTCTCCCCCGATTCTTTCAACAAAGTATTTTTGGGGAAGGATACTAACCGCCACTTGGAGGGGTGCG
Source organism: Desulfobacterales bacterium (assembly GCA_027061865.1). Classification (GTDB taxonomy): domain Bacteria; phylum Desulfobacterota; class DSM-4660; order Desulfatiglandales; family Desulfatiglandaceae; genus JALVMN01. The sequence continues at coordinate 2,316 of JAMOVZ010000427.1, read as the reverse complement.
GCAAGGCATGAAACGGACGCCAAGACCTGGATACATGCTCCAATAATGGCACCCTTGAGGTGCAATCTTTCCTCCTTTTCCCTAAGCTCCTGCCTATACGATCTTTAAGGCCTCAAGAACCGATAGCATAATGCCAGCTGCCATCACAGAGCCGATCTGCCCACCAGTGTTGGCTCCCATGGCATGCATAAGCAGATAGCTTCGCTTGTTATATTTAAACCCTTCAATCTGGACTACCCGGGCAGCCATTGGATAGGCTGAAATCCCTGCCGCCCCTATGAGGGGATTGATTTTTCCGCGGCTAAGCTTGCTCATGAGTTTGCCAAACATCAGCCCTGTAGCCGTGCCCAGACAAATGGCAATGAATCCCAGGCAAAGCACCATGAGGGTTTTAAGCTTGAGGAACTGCTCGGCCTGCATGGTGGCGCCTATACAAATTCCTAAAAATAGTGTAACTACATTGGTGATCTCATTTTCTGCAGCCCCTACGAGTCTTCCCACAACTCCTGACTCCCTCAAAAGGTTTCCCAGCATGATCATGCCCATGAGGGGCGCACCTTTCGGGGCCACCAGGCATGCAATTATGGTAACCGCAATAGGGAATATTATCCTCACCCTCTTGCTCGCAGGCGACTTGGGAGCCTTCATAATGATGTTTTTTTCTTTTTCAGTAGTCAAATACTTCATGATAGGGGGCTGGATTAGGGGCACCAGCGACATATAGGAGTAAGCTGCCACCGAGACCGCGCCCAGCAGATGGGGCGCATACTTGGAGGTGACGTAAATGGCGGTAGGGCCGTCGCATGCCCCGATGATACCCACGGCCACTGCGTCAAGCTTGCTGAAACCCAAGGCCAGCGCAAGACCAAGGGTAAGGAAGATGCCGAACTGACCGGCCGCTCCAAGAAGGAGAATCTTTGGATTTTCCAGCAAGGGCCCAAAATCGGTCATTGCCCCTATGCCGATAAAAATAAGGGCGGGAAAGATGCCTGTCTTGACCCCATAGTCGTAGAAAAAGCGAAGAAGCCCCCCTGGCTCCATAAGACCAGTGAGGGGTAGATTGGTCAGAATTGCCCCAAACCCTATGGGGAGAAGCAGAAGGGGCTCATAACCTTTTGCAATTCCCAGGTAGATCAGGCCGCCCCCAAGGCATATCATGAATGCCTGCTGGATCGTAAGGGCAGAAAAGCCTGACAGCATATATCCAATGAATCCTTGAAGCGCCTCGTACAAGGGTCTTACCTCCTCATTTTAAGATTGAGATTCCTTTTTATGGGGGAAGAGCTTTTTGAGCACACTTATGACGATACTCAAGAAGTAAAGGGCCAACATGGTCCCTCCCATCCCCACCACCGCGATGGTTAGCCCGAATTCCCATTTGCCCATTTTAAAGCCTCCTCAGAACTTCTGAACACCCTATTCTTTGTGAAAGAGCTTGAAATAACCTTCTCTTAGCCTCTGTCCCATCTCAATGGTCTCACGCCTGAACTCTTCTTGTTCGCTGGAAATGGGATGGAGTTGGTTGATTTGGTCAGGCGAGTGAATCATGCGGGCTCCGGGCACCATTGTATGCGATTCTATATTGGTCTCCAGGATGGTGCTACAAGCACCTACCCATACTGCCTCACCAAGGTTTGAATTGAACACCGTTACCCTGAATCCCAAGAATGAGTCCTTTTCAATGATACAGGGGCCATGGATGATGCTTCCATGTGAGACAAAGACCCTCTTGCCAATCCTTACCTCTGCGCCTGCAACTGCATGGATAATGACCCCGTCCTGGATGTTGCACTCTTCTTCCAGTATTACGGGACTTACCTTACCGTCCGTACCTATTTCGTCTGCCCTGATTACTGCCCTCGGACCCACATACACTCTCGGACCAATCTTCACATTGCCTATTACTGTGGCCGAAGGATCCACAAACGCAGAAGGGTCAATCTGGGGGGTATCGCCATTGGGATTAGAGCGAACTTCAGGATATACTTGAGATTCCGTCATATTCCCCTCCTATAGGCTTCAAGGTTTTGAGTACACAGGCTACATAAATCAAAAAGGTTGGCCGAGATTACTTCGGGGAGAGGGATTCGTCAAGACTCTTTGTATGCTATTTGACTTATCATATTGCGAAGACTAAATTTAATGGTCAGGCGTGTGATCCCCCTCTCCTTTTAAAAAGGAGGAAAGGCAAGGAAAAAGATGCTGCGTCAGACGGTCAAGATAAGAATCCTTAAGGGGATTCTTGCCTGTTGGATCCTTTTATTTTTTGGGAGGTATCTGCCGGCATGGGGTGCTGTGGCCCAAGTGGAGGTCATT
>JAMOVZ010000426.1 GCA_027061865.1 Desulfobacterales bacterium | reverse complement strand
AAGGCCCTGTGGTTAACCTTGTTGAAATCATTCCAGACGGTATTGTGTAAGGGCTGGCTTAGGTCGCCCACATAATGGGCGAAGTATGCCAGATGGTACTGACCATATTTGCCTTGCTCAACGTCGCGCCGGTATTGCCTAAGGGATGCTAGGATGGCACCGTAAAGGTGGCCGCGGGGATCAATGGTGTTGTAATACCGGATTTGTCCAAAGACCATCCTGGCTGTGACCTTTTTATATGGCGGGATGTTACAATAGTGATTATGGGCTTCCTTGTCACCTGCCTTGATCTTGGCCATGTCTGCGCCCACAGAGTTATACCAGTGGATATAGCCGGCCGCCTTTGAAATAGCCAAATGGGTGTTGTCGTGCCATCCAAAGGCAAAAGGGGCTTGAAGGCAAAAAAGGAGGGCTGGGACAAAGGCATGTTTCAGGGTGTGCTTAGTTACGGTCATCCTTTCCCAAGTGTTCTTTTGTCCGAGCCCTCTTTAGGTATCTCATCTAATATTTTGATCTAAGATATGCCAAAGATTCTTCAATGGCATTTAAGGTCATGTTGAGATCCTCTTCCGTATGCCGATAGCAGATATATGCATGATGATAGGGCGAGAAGAAGAATCCCCGGCGGATTAACTGGGTATAAAAGTCCCTTCGTTTGTCTTTGTAAAGCCCCTTTTCATCTCTTTCAAAGGTGATATAGAACATGGGGGCGATGCCGGAGAGTTCGGCTCCAACTGGATATTTTTCCAAAAGGGCTTGAATGTCCTTGATAAAACGCTCCCCTTTTCCCCATATGTCCTCCAACACCTTGTCTCTTTCAAGGACTTCTATGGTTTTCAAGGCCGCCACAAAACCTTCGCTGTTCGGGAAAAATGTCGAGGAGATGAAGAGCTTGCCTGAAGCAACAGACATTATCTCTTTTTTCCCCGTTACAACAGAGATGGGATAGCCGTTGGCAATGGCCTTCCCGAGGACCGTAAGATCTGGAGTGATGCCATAAAGCTCCTGGGCGCCACCCATCCTAAGCCTGAAGCCGGTACGTATCTCATCGTAGACCAGAACGGCCCCGTATTTGTCTGCCAGCTCCCTTACCCCTTCAAGAAAGCCAGGAGCAGGTTCCTGCATTTTTTCATGGTTTGGGTGGCCAAAAGGAGTCATGATGATCGCGGCGGTCTCAGGGCCGTGGGTCTTCATAAGCTCTTCCAGCTGGTCGAGGTTGTTGTATTGAAACTCAAATACGTCCTCGTATAGCTTTTTGGGAATCCCTCCCTTCATTTCAACACACCAGTCATGCCAGCCGTGGTATCCGCATCGCATGATCTTTATCTTGCCCGTGTAAGCTCTGGCGATGCGGACACTTGCGGTAGTTGCATCTGATCCGGTCTTTAGGAAGATGCTCATCTCCGCTGAAGGAACAAGTTCAATCAGTCTCTTGGCCAGGTAGTTTTGAAAGGGCTGAGTGAGAGAGAAGCAAAAGCCCTTCTCCTTGATCTGCTTGATAACGGCATCGTCAACCTCTTCCTCGCGGTATCCCAAAATTATGGGCCCATATCCGCACATAAAATCCACAAACTCGTTTCCATCCACATCCGTGAGGCGGCAGCCCTTCCCGCTTTCAAGGAATATGGGGTATTCGCCTTGTATGAAATCCATGGGCCTTCTTGCCCCCAATACCCCTCCAGGGACCAGCTTGCAAGCCTCTTCGTAGATTTGCAGACTCTTGGTGATATTAAGTTTTGGTGCCTCTTTCATCAGCTCTCTCCTATATGATCTATATTTCCAACAGGGATGAAACTCTTTGGGTTTGATGAATCCTGGCCCCCCTCTTCAGGAAGGCGGCGAGGAATTTCTTGGGATCGATGCAACCCTCTGGGGCTACTACCCCTTTTTCCGTGACATCACCAGCAGCCATCATAAGGGCGGCGATGGATGCGGGAATGCCAGTGCCAGGGGCCATCCTTCCCACCATATCGGCAGTATATGTTACATCCTTTCCATCATGTTTGCCTTTGACTATCACCTTAAGCCCGGAAGCCTGAGGCCCTTTGTCCCTTCCTTCAGGAATCTTTTCCCATAGCTTCAATGTCAAATCGTAGGGGACCACTTCTTTCCCGTTAATGGTAACAGGCTCCTTGCTTAAGAACCCTGTCTCCTTTTGCTCCTTGATGAGCTCATCAACCCAAAGGGGGATAAGCCCTCCCTTTATGATCACATTCTTTATCCCTTTAATGTACTTGGGGATGGTCAATGGCTGGGGATGACCCACATAACGGACGCGGCAAGTTCCTAAAGGTTCAAGGAACTCTTCTTCAATTACATCTGTGCCTCCTTCTACCAGCACCAGTTCGCCATTGAGATACTGTGGCACCTTGCCCAGGGTCATGTGGAGGCTGTGATCCCATGCAGCCCCTGACAACTCCGCAATGGCAACTATCCAATATAGATATACCTCCTCGACGCTATCCAACTGGTCTGCATACCATTTGACAAGCACATTGTTTGTTCCAGGGTCTGATCCCATTCCAGTAAGCACGGTTATACCGGCATCTCGGGCCAGTTGATCTATTTCGGAATTAAAAAGCACTTCGGTGCCTTCATAGTCATCACATATATCGATGTAATTTACACCGGCCTCCACAGCCGCCTTGGCAACAGGGACGGCTGTCTTATAGAATGGCCCCGCGCAGTTGATAATTACATCCACTTCCTTGAAGGCACTTACCATTGAGGCGTGATCATTTATGTCCATCTTCACAAGGCTCACTTTTCCGCTGTCGCGCAGCTTGGGCGCCAGCCTTTCGGGGTCGGGGTAAAGATCTCCAAGGATAACCTTTTCAGCCTCTCGTTGTTTTATGAGATCGCGGGCAACACCTTGTCCCATACCCCCTGCACCACCCATTATGAATGCTCGCATATGTCCTTTTCCTCCTTTTGTATGTTCATTTAATCACCCTTTTGAAAGATGGAATGTCGAGAGACCTTCCTTGTAAGGGAGGGCCTTGGCTCATTTGGAGTATAAATTATTATTGGGATGAAGCTGCCTCCACGGCCTCCAAGATCTTTTTGTATCCTGTGCAGCGGCACACATTTGACGAAAGAGTGGTTATTATCTCCTCCTTGGTGGGCCGGGGATTTCTATCGAGAAGGGCCTTGGCGGTAAGGATCATGCCAGGCGTGCAAAAGCCGCACTGAACGGCCCCCTTCTCCATAAAACTTTCTTGGAGAGGGTCAAGCCTTTCGCCCTCTGCCAATCCTTCAATGGTTGTGATCTTGGAGCCTTCAACCTCTGCGGTCAATACGATGCAGGAACGGGTGGGGACACCGTTGACCAGCACGGTACAGCTTCCGCAGGCCCCTAGCCCACATCCCTCCTTTGCACCGGTAAGCTCCAAACGATTCCTCAAGGTCTCAAGCAAGGTTTCATGGGGTCTGACTTCAACCTCTATGGGTTCTCCATTTACCTCAAAGCTTATTATTTTGAATTGCTCCATTCTCATGCCCCTTCTACTGTCTTTTTGATCAGCCTTTCGGCCATAACAGGAACCATTTGCTTCCTGTAACTAGCCTCAACTACCGTGTTATTTACCGGAGTCAAGTCCTTCAACAATGTATCAACCGCTTCTTTTACGGAGTCTTTCTTGAATTCAGTTAACTCTACGGCCCTAGGCTTGGCACCAACGGCTCCCACAGCCAGTGTGCCTTTTCCGTCCTTCAAAGAGAATGCTAAACCCAAGAGGGGATAATCGATGGAGCCGCGGAGCCGCAACTTCTCGTATCCGCCTTGGGTATTCTCCTTTTTGACAAATATCGCCGTCAAGATTTCTCCAGCCCTTACCTTGAAGGGCTTGCCGGGCTTTCCGCTATAGAGTTCATCAAGTGCTATCCGCCTGGCACCATCCGGCCCTGAGAGCTCCAACTCGCAGGTAAGGGTGGAGAGGCTCGTGGCATTGTCGCTGCAATAGTTTGCAAAGCACCTCTTTGCCCCTGGAACTGCGTTGCACTTGTCTCCACCCATCTTGAAGCAAAAGCCCTTTGACTTGCGCCAAAACACAGATTGGTTGTAAAAAAGGCACCGGGAATTTTGAAGAAGATTGCCACCGATGGTTCCACGCATTTGAAGGGTTTCACAGGATGTGGCATCGAGAGATGCCTTAAGGGCGGGAAAGTTATCCACAACCCATCCCTCTTGTCTTAGATCAAAAAGAGGCACAAGGCTTCCGATCTTGACCCACTCGCCTTGGTCCTCAACCCTCTTGAGTGGTGCTATCTGCTTTATGTCGATCACGGCCGAAGGCCTTTCAAGCCCGAGCTTCATCCGCGGAACCAGATCCGTTCCACCACTAAGGTAAACCGCCCCGCCTTCAAATTTGTCATATAATTCCAGTGCCTCTTTTATGCTGGCAGGTCTTAGATATTCAAATTTCCTTAGTATCACTACTTTCCTCCTTTTTTGGCAGCCTCAAGGGCCTTGAGTACACGGTCTGGCGTGAGGGGAAATTCATTAAAAAGCACTCCAGATGCGTCAAGGGCGGCACAGGCGACCGCGCTGTATGCATTCATGCGCACCGTGAGCCCCCCCTCTTTGGCGCCGAAGGGCCCTTCCGGGTCGTTAGAGCAGACAATTACGGGTGAAATCTCAGGTATATCGCAGGCAAGTGGAACCTTGTACTCGAGCAGGTCGGGGTTTAGGAGTCTCCCCTCACTCCACTTGTTCTCCTCCATAATGGCACCAACCCCCGCTTGTACCACTGAGCCCTCGATCTGTCCTTCCACTGCCATCGGGTTAATGGGATATCCGCAGTCATGGGCTGCGACAAGCTTTGGGATATGTATTTGGCCGGTATCTTCATCAATGGTTACCTCGGCCACAGAACAACCAAATGAGAAAGTGCCGGCCATTTGCCCATAGGGATTTTTGATCCATTCCCGTTGGAAATCAATCTTTGGGATGTATGCGCCGGTGGCGGCTACGGGGTCGCCCTTGAAAAAGGCCTCGCGTACAATCCACCTCATGGGCATGTTCTTGGTAGGATCGGTTTTGGAAACAACCATCCTGTCCTTTAGGTCCAGATCTTCAACAGGGAGGTCCATTTTGGTTGCTGCAATTTCCAGGATTTGGCGTTTGGCTTCTTCGCAAGCCCGCCTCACCGCATTGCATCCCACAAAGGCTGCGGCCTGTGAGTATGCCCCTGGATCAAGGTTGGTTATCTCCGTGTCGGCATTCACGATATTGATATCCTGCACAGGGATGCCGAGGACCTCGGAGGCTACCTGAACCGCCATTGACTCATTGCCCATGCCGGTGTCCACAATGCCTGTAATTATGGTGGCCTGGCCGTCGTCGTTTATCTTGACATAGCAAGCAGACCCTGAGCGAAATCCCATGGGGAATCCGCACATGACTGCAACACAGCCCATCCCGATTCCTTTTCCTGATCGGCTCTTGCTCCGGTTTGCCTCCCAGTTGGCATGTTTGGCAGCCTGTTTTATTGGCTCGGCAAGGCCGCCGCTAATGATCACAGACTTGGTAGCTGTCTGCTCTCCTGCCTTGATTCCGTTTTTGAGCCTGATCTCCATGGGATCCAGGCCGAGTTCTTTGGCAATAAGATCCAATTGCATTTCATTGCCACACAAGAAGGCCCTACCATGACAGCCATACATACCCCTGATGCCCTTGTTGGTGATTACCCTGTAGCCATCATACCTTACATTGGAGAACCGGTAAGCCTCTTCGTAGACGTAATAGGGGATGGAAGTAGCTATGGGCCCAGT
>JAMOVZ010000425.1 GCA_027061865.1 Desulfobacterales bacterium | reverse complement strand
GAGACAATCCTGGTGAGAGCAAAAATCCACAATAGTAAGCTCAACGGGGCTGATCTAAGTTCAGCGAATCTTGGACATGCCGAAATAGTGGAATCTGAACTCCTAAATTGCAATCTTCATGGAGCAGTGCTTGCCGAGGCCAAGGTGGCCAACAGCGACTTTTCAAACTCTGTGCTGAATGAGGCCGACCTTTTTGAGGCCCGGGCCAACAAATGCAAGTTCCAAGGCGTGAATTTGAAGGATGTCCTGATAATGGAAGCCGCGCTCGAACAATGCAATTTCTCAAGTGCTGATCTCACTCATAGTATATTTCTCAATTCCTCTATAAAAGAAAGCGATTTTACGGGTGCAGTGCTTACTTCAGCTACGTTTATTAAAACCGACGGCACTGGGTGCAAATTCCGCAACGCAAGGCTGGATAAGGCCTGCCTCACGGATGGATGCAGTTTCCAGGGTGTGGATTTTAGGGGTTCAAACCTTTCCGGGACCAATCTCAGGGGGCTCAATCTTGAGGGCACCTTGTTTGACATGGCAGAGATCTCAGGGGCAGATTTCAGCCAGTGCAAACTGTGTGATGTTTCTTTTACTTTAGCAGTAGCCAAGGGAACTCAGTTTGTAAAGGCTGACCTTACCCGCACCCGCATGATGGGAATCAACCTCATGGAGGGATCGCTTCAAAGGGCTGTTTTGGTTGAGACGGATCTCAGTGGTGCAAATCTTTATGGCGTAGATTTCATGAAAGCACAGATTATTAACGCAAAATTTCAACAAGCAAACCTAAAAAGGGCATTCTTAGACCGATGGATACAGACCAGCAAATAGAGCGGCTCATAGAACAAATGCACGACCGCACCGCTCCACCTATACGGCCCACACTACAGGAACTCCAATCCCTGGTGCGGATGGGAGAGATAATCACGAAAGTAGACATGAGCGGCATGGATTTGAGGGGAATAAAAATCGGAGGCGGGGTGTTTGACGGCGTGTCTTTTCGAGGTGCGAATTTGTCAGGAGCTGACCTCCGGCAATCAGTCTTCAATAATGTTGATTTGAATGAAATACAATGCACAGGCGCCAACCTCAAATCTGTGGTCATGCAAAGGGTGCTCATGAGAGAATCGGATCTAAGTGGATCTGATCTAACCGACATCACCATTTCTCAGTCTGACTGCTCTGGTATCAATATATCATCCGCGGAGCTCGCTGACGGTAAGGTTTTTGAAACAAACATGCAGCATGCTGATCTCAGCCATTCGCGTTTTAGGAAGGCAGTTTTCTATGAAGTAGATTTGAAAGGAAGTAAGTTCACAGGCACCTATCTTGAGCTTGCCACTTTTGTGGAATGCCCTTTAGAGGACGTTGACCTTACAGGTGCGGTCATACGCCAAGCCTTTATGAAAGGGGCGAAATTGGCGGGAATGGACTTCAGCAGCATGGACCTTTCCATGACCCAGTTCATCGAGGCTGACCTTACAGGTGCCGACCTGACCGAAGCAGACATTACCCAGTCAAGCTTTATGGGAGCGGTATTGAAAGGTGCCAGACTTGAAAGGGTAAAAGGGCAATATGCTATTTTCCTGGGATCTGACCTCACTGGGGCAAGGCTTTCAGGCTCTTTTTTGAAGCAGTCCTGCTTTGAAAAGGCGACACTCGTCCGTGCCCTTCTTGATGGATGCGAGCTTGACTCCAGTATATTCAAGGAAGCGGACTGCAGTGAGGCAAATTTCATGAGAGCGAACTTGACCTACTGCGATTTTTCCCATGCGGTGCTTTCAAACGCCACTATGGTGAGAGCCAATCTAACTCGGACCAACCTTCATGAAATAGTAGATGACGGGGCCAATTGGACAGGGGCCAATAAATCTGCCGCCCTTGGCACTGACGCTCAGCGGGCGGAAGCAGAACAGTGGCGCCCAGGCGCAAAGATTGAGACATAGCGACAAAAAGGAGGAAATATTCTTATGAAAAATCTTGCACGTATTTCAGAACCCGCGATCGTCTCGCAGGAATATGGATATGTAGTAAAGGCTGAGGAGTCCAATTACAAAGTTGAAACGGATACGGGGATTATTGAAGCACACAAGGCCTTTAGCTGCCTGGTTCAACCAAAGGAAAACGATAAGGTGCTGGTTTGTCTCCCGCAGGAGGGCGATGCATATATCCTGGCGGTCTTGGAACGGGAAAATCAACCCAATCTGGAAATAGCCCATGAAACGGGAATTCAGTTCAGTACTGGTTCAGGGTCAATCGTGCTAGACCCTGACGAGGGACTCGCACTGAGATCTTCAAAAAACATCAGCCTTGAATCAACCAAGTTCAAGGGCAAATTCTCCTCGGGTGAGCTTAGTTTCCACAAGTTCCTGGTGGCGGGCCAGGCTTTAGAGGCGACGCTCACGCGTATTAAGGCCGTCGCACACGTGGTAGAAACGATAGCCGAAAGGGTACAACAAACCATTAAAAACAGCTATAAGACGGTGGAAGAGTCAGAATTTCTCAACGCCGGAGCCATTCACCACATAGCCAAAAAAATGTTCAACCTGAGGGGCCGCTATACGGTGATTACTGCGAGAAAAGATGTAAAAATAAATGGCAAGCATATACACATGGGATAGGAGGTTAGTTAACCATGTTTGCAAACACACAGATGATGGGAACAGATCTGGCCTTCCCTGATGTTTGTCTCACTCCGGCTCCCCCTTCACCTTCGCCGGTTCCAGTTCCTTATCCGAATATTGCGATGGGGCCTACGGCCAACCCGGGTACAGCTTGCTTGAAAATCTTCATCAACATGATGCCGGTTCATACCCTCAAAACTATTACTCCTTTAACCCAGGGAGATAATCCGGGAGTGGCAACAGGGGTGGCCTCGGGGACCGTTATGGGGCCATCACGCCATCTCACAGGTGCCTTTACCGTGCTCATGGAAGGGATGCCTGCCACGCGTCTTACAAGCACTACTATTCAGAACAATACGAATGCCCCTGGCATGAGAATTGCGCCGAGCCAAACAACGGTGTTGCTTTTGGCTCCTTAATATCGAAGAAAGCCTCTCAGGTCACCTTGGAGGGCTTAGATAAGGACCTTCCATAAGATTCGCCCAGAAGAAATGTCAACGCCCATAAATCCCTTGGGTTTGAATGCAATCAGAAGTATCGAGCCATGCCGTTTCACCCTGAGCCTTTTCTGAACAAAAAATTTTGCTGAAAAGACGTCTTTCTCCCGCAATTCAAAGCCAGGAAAAAGGTCCTCTTTGGACAAGGCCCAGCGGATGTCTCCATCAGCCTCCACACATGTAACACGTCGGGGTGAATTGCTGCCCACCTGGTCCTGATGGGCTATGAGAGCAATATCGCTGTCCTGGTATGCGATCCAACCTTCCAAAAATACGGTATCCTTTGCCAGTTGTTCAGCTTTCGCGTTATAAAATCTTCCCAAAAGAGACAACTTGGAAAAGTATGACTCAGCAAAACTCGCATGACAAAGCTTGGATGCAGGGCCTGTTAGCAAGAATAATCGCTTCCTGGCACCACCAGAAGGGTCTGCCAACACGAAAAGCTTAATTTCGCCCAGTTGGGAATCCAACGACTTGAGGAAACTCTTTCTATTGGCATATATCCTTTTCTGTTCCAAGCTATAAACAAAGGTTCGTCCGTCCTTGGTGTAAATCTCCAGATAGGGAGGCCAATTCACATCTGCAACAATGCGGAGTATTCCAGAGGCCAACTCTGGGAATTTTCTTGCAAAATCATCCTGGGTCATCAACACCCGAGCTGTTTTGGCATCCAGAACCCTAAGATGGGGCCTGTCATAGCCA
>JAMOVZ010000424.1 GCA_027061865.1 Desulfobacterales bacterium | reverse complement strand
CTCGGGTGCTTGTCGATGATGGTATGGCCGTAAAAAAAGGGCAGATCCTGGCGGAGCTTGAAAAGGAAGAATATATCCGGCAACTGGAAAAAGCCAAGGCGGCTGTAGACCAAGCCCATAGCAATATAAAGCGCCTCCAATCCCTCTTGGAACTCTATACAAAAGTGCTGCCTGAAAAGGTGAAACAGGCTGAAGCCGAGGTAGCGGCCCTTAGGGCCAAGGTGCGGGAGTTGGAATCTGGCTTTCGTTCACAAAAGGTGGCTCAAGCCAGGCGCGCAGTGGAGGCCGCCCGAATCAGGCTTGAGGATGCAAAGAAGGACAAGCTGCGGTTTGAACGACTTTACAGGGAAAAGATTGCTTCTGAAAGACAGCGGGATGCCGCCGTGCTTCGCTATAAAACCGCGCTCAAAGAATATGAGAAGGCAAAAGAGGCCCTTTCTTTGCTAGAGGAAGGCTACCGCAAGGAGAGCATAGCCTCTGCCAGAGCTAAGCTTGCAGCAGCCCAGGCAGCCCTTGAGCAGGCTAGAGGGAACTTAAAGAAAATAAAAATAACAGAGACGGAGCTGGCGGCAGCCAAGGCAAAGCTGAAACAGGCCGAGGCAGCTGAGAATTTAGCCAAACTTCACCTTGATTATACAACATTAAGAGCACCATTCGACGGTATCCTCACCAGCCGCAATGTGGAGCCGGGCGAGGTGGTCAACCCCACCCGTGAAATTATCTCCCTCGCTGACCTCAGCACAGTGGACCTAAAGATCTTTGTCCCTGAGCCGGAACTGGGGAAAATAAAACCGGGCCAAGAGGTAACTGTAAGGACTGATACCTTTCCCAATAAAATCTATAAAGGCAGGGTCTCCTACATCTCCCCAGAGGCAGAATTTACACCCAAGATCATCCAGACCCACAAAGAAAGGGTGAAGCTGGTCTACTTGGTAAAAGTGGCTATTGAAAACCCGGACTTTGAGCTTAAGCCCGGAATGCCTGCCGATGCATGGATTGAGTAAGCGCGCCCAAAAATATGCCGTGGTGGTCCAGGGAGTCTCAAAATACTATGGTGAACTCCCGGCTGTGTCCCAGGCATCTTTCGTGGTTCCCGGGGGAACGATTAAGGGGTTGGTAGGCTCTGACGGGGCGGGCAAGACCACCCTCTTGAGGATGATAGCCACCATGGTGCCTCCCTCTGAGGGGACCATCCTGATCCATGGCCTTGATGTGATCAGAGACAGGGCCAAAATCAAGGAATGCATAGGATACATGCCTCAGCGCTTCGGGCTTTACCCTGATCTCACTGTGATTGAGAACATGACCTTTTTCATGGATATTTACGGTATCCCGGCAAAAGACAGACAAAAAAGAATAGAGGAATACCTGGGATTCACCAATCTCCTTCCCTTCTTGGACAGAAGGGCCGGAAACCTATCGGGAGGTATGAAACAAAAGCTGGGTCTTGCCTGTGTGCTGGTCCACGACCCTCAAGTGCTCATACTTGACGAGCCCACCAATGGCGTGGACCCCGTATCAAGACAAGAGTTCTGGGACATGCTTCTTGAGATGAGACGGAGGGGCAAGGCCATAATAGTGGCAACAGCATATTTAGACGAAGGGGACAAGTGTGACAGCATTCTCTTAATGCATCGTTCACGCATCCTTGTGGATGCTCCCCCACGGGAAGTCAGAGCCGGATACGAAAGCCTGGAAGAAGCCATGATTGCACTTATTGAAAAGGTAGATGAGGAGATTGAAGGAGCACTCATCAAATAACTATTCAGTAGTGGTAAAGGACTTGGTGAAGAGATTTGGGAACTTCATTGCGGTCGATCACATATCTTTTTCAGTGAAGAAGGGGGAAATATTCGGATTCCTCGGTCCCAATGGGGCGGGCAAATCCACCACCATTCGCATGCTCTGCGGCATTATTACACCTACTTCTGGATATGGCAAAGTAGCTGGGCTAGACATCTTTACCGAGTCTGAAAAGATTAAGCACTCTATCGGCTACATGTCTCAGAAGTTTTCCCTTTATGAGGATTTGACTCCTTATGAAAATATCCGTTTTTACCTTGGAATATATGCCATCCCAAAGAGGAAGTGGCACGACCGGATCGATTGGGCCCTTGAGATGACACGCCTTGGCCATGTAAAAGACCGCCTTACTGCAGAACTCCCTCCAGGGTGGCGGCAGCGGCTCGCTCTTGGCTGCGCTATGCTCCATGAACCCGAGATCGTATTCCTTGATGAGCCCACATCAGGTGTGGACCCAGCCACCAGGAGGAGATTTTGGAATCTTATAAAGAATATTGCCAGAGGGGGTGTTACGATATTTGTCACTACCCATTACATGGATGAGGCAGAAAACTGCGATAGGGTTGTACTGATCAATGAGGGCCGGATCGCTGTAGAAGGCCCCCCAGCACAGATTATTTCTGATATGTTTCCTGACAATCCTGAAGCCACCTTGAATGACGTTTTTATAGCTCTTATCAAGAATGCAGAGAGGTAGCCTGGAGTGACATCATCCCGTATGGTGAGTCTTACGAACATACAAGCCATTGCGAGAAAAGAATATTTTCACTTAATCAGAGACTTTCGAAGTCTCTACCTCGCCTTTTTCATTCCTCTTCTTCTCATCTTCATGTTCGGTTACGCCCTTAGCCTTGATGTGGACAACGTGGAGACCGTGGTGGTTGACTACGATAACACTCCATTGAGCCGAGACCTAATTCGAAAGCTTGATGCCTCCCCCTATTTTGAAATCACCCATTGGCTACCAAATACTCAGACACTGACAAGGTATCTTGACAGAGGGGAAGCAAAGCTCGGAGTAGTGATCCCAGCCGGATGGACCAAAGACATGAGGGCGGACCGTGAGGCCCCTGTCCAGTTCATACTAGATGGAAGCGACCCAAACTATGCCGGAATTTCCAGAGGCTATATTACCTCGTTCGTGGAGCACTACAATCAACACATGCTGGTCGATTACATAAACCGCCACGGACTTGCCCAAATCAAGCCTCCGATTGAGGCCAGGATCCGCGTATGGTTCAACGAAGAACTAGAGAGCCGCTATTTTATTGTCCCAGGCATCATTGCTGTCATCATTATGATCGTCGGAGCCCTCCTTACATCCCTTGTGATAGCCCGCGAATACGAAAACGGCACCATGGAGACCATTCGCTCCTTACCCATACGGGCAGGGGAGTTTTTGGCCGGCAAGGCGATACCTTACTTTTTCATTGCCATGATGGATGTGTTTATAGCCGTACTCATGGGACAAGTATTATTCGGCACCATTATAAAGTCCAGCTTCTGGCTCATGGTCCTCGCCTCCACAATATATTTGTCTGTGGCATTGAGCCTTGGGCTTCTCATCTCTAGCGCAACCAAGTCGCAGCAAGTCGCCAATCAAGTGGCCATACTTGCAACCTATTTGCCCTCCATATTGCTGTCTAACTTCGTGTTTCCCGTGGTCAACATGCCTAAAGCGCTTCAACTCGTAACGAGAGTGGTCCCCGCCACTTATTACATAGACATCCTAAATGGGTTGTACCTAAGAGGCATTGGGATACAAAGGCTTTGGCATGACTATCTCATCCTCCTTGCAATGTTTGCGGTTCTTGGAACCTTGAATGTCCTGGTTTTAAGAAAGGAAGGGCTTTAGCTTGAACTGGCTCCGGATAAAAGAACTTGTGCGCAAAGAATTCATCCAGCTTTTCCGAGACAAAAAGACAAGGCCGCTGCTTGTGATTTCACCCCTGATCCAGCTAATCGTCTTTGGCTATGTTGTCACCACTGATGTCCGCGACATTAGAGTGGGCCTAATGGATCAATGTAAAACTCCGGAGAGCAGGCAGCTAATAAACCATTTTGATGCTAACAGGACATTTAGGATCACCCGCTACTGTGATGACCCTAAAGGACTCGAAGACTTACTGCTTCGCCGCAAGGTTGACATGGTGGTAAAGATCCCGCCTGATTTCAGCAGCACTATCCGAAAAGGGCAGACCGCTTTTGTGCAGATTCTGGTTGACGGAAGCATGAGCAATATGGCCTCAGTGCGCATCGCATATTCTCTTACACTACTGGAGCAGTTCAATATTAAGTTTCTCCATGAATTGTATGCGAGAAAGATGAAATACCGTAGCATCGATGCCCGTATAAGGACATGGTACAACCCAAATCTGGACAGCCGCAACTTTTATGTGCCTGGCATCGTGGCCTTCCTCATTATGCTGCTCACCTTGCTTTTTACCTCCATGGCCATTATCCGGGAAAAGGAAAGCGGCACCATGGAACAACTCATCGTCACACCTTTGAAGCCTTCTGAACTTATCCTTGGCAAGACGTTACCCTACATAATAATTGCCCAGGCTCAAATGATAATGGTAACCATCCTGGCCGTGTTCTGGTTTCAAGTGCCACTGAGGGGAAGTGTGGGGCTCCTCTTCCTGGCCACATGCCTCTTCTTGTTGAGTACCCTTGGTATAGGCCTGTTGATTTCAACCGTATCATCCACCAAGCAACAGGCGGTAATGACTACCTTCTTTTTTGCCATGCCCTTTTTTATGCTCAGCGGCTTTGTTTTTCCCATCTCAAATATGCCTGCCGCGGTTCAATGGTTCACATACCTAAACCCACTCCGCTATATGCTCGTTGTCATCCGTGGGATATTCTTAAAAGGGGTAGGCCTTGAGGTGCTTTGGCCCCAGTTCCTGGCATTAACCATCCTAGGCACCCTGGTGTTTTGTGGTGCAGTGAATAGATTCAAGAAAAGGCTGGATTAATGGCAGAAGGGATGGATATGGCTACACTACACAATGAATTTCTTATCAAGCGGATGCGGCTGCGGAACCGTCTTGTGCTTCCGCCCCTTACAACCAATTATGCGGCTGCTGATGGCCACGTAACAGACAAGATTATCCAGTTTTATGGCAGACGATCCAGGGATGTGGGCCTTGTGATCGTGGAGGCTACGGCCGTAAGGGCCGATGGGCGTCTAGTTCCCAGGAGCCTGGGCCTGTGGGAGAAGACACACATAGAAGGTATGAACAGGCTGGCCGCCATTATTAGGCGCAATGGGGCTGTGGCCGTTGTTCAGCTCAACCATGCGGGGGCGCGCTGTGTGCCGAGCGGGGGTGAAATGCAGGGAGCCTCTCCTTCAGGCATTCCGTTGAACCCTTCAGTAGAGGCCTTTTCCATGACCCAGGCCCATATTGAGGAGATGATATCGGATTTTGCCTCAGCAGCATGGCGTGCCCTAGAGGCTGGCTTTGACGGGATTGAAATACACGGTGCTCACCTTTATCTGATCAGCCAGTTCTTATCTCCTCTAACCAACAAGCGCGCCGACCGCTATGGGGGTGACGTTAAAGGAAGGGCCACATTTGCCCTGGAAACAGTCAAGGCCGTCAGGGAAAAAGTTGGGGCCTCTTACCCGATTTTTTTCAGACTCAATATCGTTGAAAATGTGGAAGGAGGGCAGAGCCTTGAAGAGGCCATCACTGCATCTCTATTGCTGGCTGATGCTGGGGTGGATATATTGGATTTATCCCTTATCACGGAGGCGAAATGGAAGGAGATTAACGGCCGCCGCTTCTTGCTTCCAGCCTCTGCTCTTCCAAGAGGGGAAAGGCCGGGAGCAGCCATTCCGCTAATGGCAAAGGTAAGAGAGGCAACAGGGTTGCCCGTAATCGGGGTTGGAAAGTTAGGCATAGGTTCTGTGGCCGCAGATGCTATTGGGGCCTCTCAAATTGATATGGCTGCAATAGGGCGGCAGATGATAGCAGATCCAGACACAGGTCG
>JAMOVZ010000423.1 GCA_027061865.1 Desulfobacterales bacterium | reverse complement strand
TTCATTTAGGTCATCAAGGCAATACCTAATTACGCATTCCAGATCCACATCCCCCAAACAAAGAGGAGTTGGCTTTACGGAAGAGAGCATAATCTTCAGTATCTGTTCAAGCCTCAATATTTGGTTAACTATGATGTCGGCGCTCTTTCTTTTGGGATCATTGGGGGGGAATGAATCCCTGAGGCGCCTTGCAAAACCTCCTGCAATAGTCAAGGGATTCCGCAACTCATGGGCAAACCTGGCGGAAATCTCACCCACTATCCTTATCTCCTCGGCCCTCAAGGCCCTCTCCTGCAAACGCTTCTGCTCTGTGATATCCACCATTATACCATCTATCCACCTGAGGGTTCCCTGCTCATCCCACATGGGAATGGCCCTGTCCATAAAAACAAGCTCTTTGCCTGTCTTATCTTTTATTACCCGCTCTGTACGAAACTCCGCTGCCCCAGCCCAGCAGGCATCCAAGATATTGCCCTCCGCCCCATCGTGCTCCCCACAAATTACCTCCCGCCAAAATCGTTTATTACCCACCACCTCTTCGGGACTGTAACCTAGCTTCTCCGTAAAATAAGAATTAACAAATTCCGTCGTGCCATCCTGAAGGATCCTGTAAACCACCAAGGGCAAATGTTCCACCAAAGTCCTGTACTTCTCCTCTGAGGCCACCAGGTCAGCGGTGCGCTCCTTGACCTTGGATTCCAGAGTCCGGGCATATTCTTCAATTTTTTCCTGTCTCTCCTTGAGGGAGTTGAGCATTTTGTTGAGGGATTGAGTGAGTTTGCCCATTTCATCCATTGGCCTGGCCTCAAGTTGTGTGGCCCTTTTACCTTCAGCAATTTTGCCTGCCTGATCCACCAGTTGTTCAATCGGGCGTACAAACATGGAGGCCACCAGCCAAGTCAAAAAGAAAGAGACGCCCAGCCCCACTGTGCCCACAAGGAACATTAGCCGTTTGGTGGATGAGATGCGGGCCAAGATCTCAGAGCGGTCAATGTGAATCTCAACTACAGCGATTACCTCTCCATGGTAGTCCTTGATTGGGCCCAGCAGTATTGAACTCCGGGGAGATCCAGGAGGAGAGATAAAGATGGATATCTGGCCATCCCGCGCTACAGATGGAAGCCTGTCACGGATGCCTTTACAACCACTTGCAATGGTCCCTTCTAACCTCTTGAAACTCTCAGGGCCCTGCTTCTCATAGACTATAAAATCCACACCCCATATGTCTTTTAAGCGCGTCAAGAAGTCCTTGCCAAAGGGGAAGCCCACTTCGAGGGCCCCGGCCAGCTTGCCTTGGAAGTAAACCGGGATGATACCCCTTAACGCCACTCCGCTAAGCCCCCACTCCAAGGCCTTTATCCCCCTGCCTGACCTCATGGCATCAAAGACGCTTTTTCTGTAAGCAATCATTTCGCCCCGCTTTTGAGGGGCATGAACCCTGAGGAAGGATTTTCCAGGCGGCACGTGGAAGTGCAGTATCCAGAGCCCGCAGCCTTTCTTCATCCTCTCATAGACAGGAGCAACCGCGCTCAGCAGTCCGGCCCTGTCTCTCTTGGCCAAGAGTTCTTGAATGGAATTATCTTGTGCCAGTGCGGCCGCTATGGATAGGGCAAGCTCTTCTTCTTTTTCGATCTCGGCAAGAAATATCTTATAGGCATTGAGGATTTCTTTCTTCTCATGGGCCTTGATGAGGTCCACCTGAGAAGACAGACTAATATAAACAAGGGTTACGGTGCCGACAAGTGCAAATCCCAAGAATGGAATCAAGAGCTTCCATCTAAGGCTGAGACCTTGGATCCTGTAAAGAATCTGAGAGAGCTTTCCTCTGCTATTCATCTGAAGGTGTCAAAAATGGGGCTGGCCCGGCCAACCTGACTATTCACCTGAAGAGTTTATTTTTTTCTGCCAATTATTTGCCTTTTTCACGTTTTCTCGTCTTAGAAGATCCTCTGCATTTAAGCCCCAACGCCTTGAAAATTGGGCCAAATTGAAAAGGAGCCTTCCCAGGGCACCAGAGACTTCCCCTTTCTCCCCACTGAGGGTGGCAGCTTTCAAGGCCTCTATATCCGGTTTCAAGAAATCAAATCCCGGGTTCTTAGATTTGGATTCTAACTCAAGTTTTGAGGCCCGCTCTCCCAACCGGTGGGCCCGAAGCAGGGCAGGGAGTGCGGCAGGTATTCTTTCAAGATCCTCACCCCCATCTTCTTCCCTTTTTATCTCGGCCCATCTTTTGGCAACTTCTTCAGGTCTTGATGCCTTTTCTTCGCCGAACACATGGGGATGGCGCCTTACCATCTTTTCATAAATCCGCTCCACCACATCTGCCAGGTCAAATTCTCCCCTCTCCGTGGCCAGTTGGGCTAAAAAAACTATTTGAAATAGCAAGTCGCCCAGCTCCGAGCACACGGCATCCGGGTCCCCCATCTCCACCGCATCGAGCACCTCATAGGCCTCCTCCAGCAGGTAGAGTTTGATACTGTCATCATTTTGGGCAGCATCCCATGGACATCCGTCAGGCCCCCGCAAGGTATCAGCTAGCCGGGCAAGGGCAACGATTGCCTCCGACAGTCTGGTTCTGTTTTCCTTCGTGCTCAACTGCTTCTCCTGGCTTTATGAACTCTTTTTGCCCGCTTCCTCTTGCCCCAAAAACTTCTTTTTCCACTTTCCATAGAAGTCAGGCGAAAGCAGCCCAACAACTCTCTGATAAGATGATACTATCCAAGGAGTGAATTTGGAACCGGCTATGACAGAACTCTTGGCAGGCAGACAGAAGATAAGAAGGACTATGAATAGGTACGTAACCACAAGCCCCTTTAACAATGCAATCGAAACCGCCATGGATCTGTCCACCCAGCCCATGGAGGCCTTTTGGAAGGCAGCCTTAAGGGCCCAACCAGCAATATTGGCCAAGGTCACAACCACTATGAAGATGGCGGCAAAGCTGACAAGAGGGAGAAGAAAAAATTGGCCCGTATATTTCTTTAAATAGAGAGTGAGTTCAGGCTGCCAGCTGTTTGCAAGCCATATGCCCACGACCACGCCAAGGAGAGAGCAGAGTTCCCGGAAAAATCCCCTGTAAATGCCGCGGATCAAAAAAAACAGCATCACGCCCATTATGATCATATCCAGCCAATTCATAGCACTCCATTTAGCAGTGAGGGGCTAAAAGAGTCAAGGGAATTATTAGAAAATTCAAGAACCTAAACCTGTATATCAGAGGAGATGGAAATCAGATTGACCTCACCCCTCCTGTTCACCTTTAATTTTTTGTGTTAGAAAAGCTGCGGAGATTGCCGATATAGAGCTAGAACTGTAATGGCTGATGGCCCTGCAGGCAAAAAAGTTAGCCCCGATGAGAGGATGCTTCTGTGAACCAACTGGAAAGTCGACCAGAAAAAATTGAACTCCTCACGCAAATTAGCCTGGATATTAATGAAGTGAAGGACCTGGATCTTCTTCTAGACCGAATCCTTACCAATGTAAGAAAGTTTTTCAATGCAGATGCGGGCTCCATTTACATCCGCAAGGGCAACAGGCTCCACTTCAGCCATTCCCAAAACCAGACCCTTCAAAAACAGTTGGGGCCCCATCGGAAGCTAATATATCACACTTTCTCAATCCCCATCGACAATAGCTCCATAGCAGGTTATGTGGCCAACAACCAAGTGGCCGTCAACATCGAAAATGTCTATGAGCTTACAGGGACGGAGCCCTACAGGTTTGACTCACACTTTGATGAGTTAACAAACTACAAGACCCAAGCCATGCTCTCTGTGCCCATGACAAACCAGCAAGGAGAGCTCCTGGGAGTTATGCAAGTCATCAATCCCCTTGATGAAAAAGGGAATGTAATACCCTTTGACAAGTCCGATGAGAGGATAATCAGGCATTTCGCCACCTCTGCTGCCCTGGCTCTCGAGCGGGCCCAGGTGACCCGTGACATTATCCTTAGAATGATAATGATGGCCGAACTTCGTGATCCCCAAGAGACCGGGAGCCATGTAAACAGGGTTGCCTCATATTCGGTGGAGATCTTTGAGGCATGGGCCAGAAGGAAGGGAATGGCCAGAGCCGAGCTGGAAAAGAAAAAAGACACGCTCAGGATGGCTGCCATGCTCCATGACGTAGGCAAGATTGCCATCAGCGACCAAATATTGAAGAAACCAGACCGCCTAACCCCCGAAGAGTACGAAATCATGAAAAGCCATACCTATCTTGGGGCCCGCCTTTTCAAGGATAAGCATTCCGATTTTGACGCCATGGCCTCTGAAGTGGCCCTCAACCATCACGAACGATGGGATGGAACCGGCTATCCCGGCCATGTGGACCCCCTGACAGGGAATCCAGTTCCGGGATTTTGTGATTCCCATGGGAGGCCTCTTCCCAAGAAGGGGCGGGAAATCCCCCTTTTTGGAAGAATTGTTGCCATAGCAGACGTGTATGACGCTTTGAGCTCCGAGCGGTATTACAAGGAGCGGTGGCAAGACCAGGATGTATTGGAGGAGATCAGGAAAGGCGCTGGCACCCATTTCGACCCTGAACTGGTAGAGGCCTTCTTCTCTTGCCTTGATGTGATAAGATCAATAGCCCGCCGTTATCCTGACAACCAAGAACCCCACTGAGGCCCTTCAGGCCATTTTCCGCTCTCCCATCCGTTGGATCCTTTCAAAAAACTCCAGGGCCGCCTTGACAACCATTTCGATAATCTGTAAGACATATTCGAAATAGGCCATGCAGAAGGGGGGAAGTAAGAGAAAGGGGGATGTTATGGAAGAGCGTCCGAGCATCAAGGTCTTGCTGATTGACGATGAGGAGACATTGCTGGAATACCTTTCCAAGCGTTTGCTCAAAGAGGGCTTCATTGTAAAAGCCACCTTCTCAGGGGAGGAAGCTGTGGAGGCTGCCAGCAATGAGAACTACGATGTTGCTGTCGTGGATCTCAAGATGCCGGGCATTGATGGAGTGGAAACCCAGAAACGCCTCAAAAAGATCCAACCATTTCTCCAGTGCATAGTGCTCACCGGTCATGGCTCTGTAGAAACGGCTTTAGAGAGCGGCCAGCAGGATGCGTTCAAATACCTTCTAAAACCCATAGATTACGAGAACCTGGTGCAAACCATTAAAGAAGCCTACCAAAAAAAGATGGATCTGGTGAACGAAAGGTTCAAAGAACAGGTAGAAGAAATATACCGTTCTGGAATGGGTGCAAAAGGCATCAAAAAGGCCATCAATGAACTGAGAAAACTCTACGGTATTGATTAAGACGGAATAAAACAGCTTGATCTCACAGGAGACACCCTTGAAATGCCGAACAAAAGCGGCTTTGACCAAGCTCAGGCCTGGAACTTAGTGGAATGCCTGCTAGAGAATTCCTCTGACATAATTTTCGTTATTGATAAGGAAGGACAGATTAAATCCATAAGTAACGCAGGAGCAGAAATCCTGGGTCTCTCACGAGAAGAGATAATTGGCAAATCACTAGGGGAAATGGCAGCATCTCAACAGGTTCTCCAAGAGATAACAGCCAAGTGTGAGCAAGGGAAAGACTGTATCAGCGCCGAATTCACTTTGAAAGACAAGGCTGGCGATCCCCATCCCTGTCAAGCCTCCTTTTCGCGGCTCCTGGATGCCGAGGGCAATGTGGCGGGCTTCGTGGGAATTTGTTCCTTGAGCACACCATGGTCCAGATTTCAGCAAGATCTGGTGCGCATAGACCGGCTGGCCGAAACGGGCCGGCTAGCTGCCAGCATTGTGCACGAAATCAACAATCCGCTTGCTGTAATCCTCGAAATCACTGGCTGGAGCCAAGACCTCATAAAAGAGCTTAAGGGATTGGATGAGGAGGAAAGAGAAGAGTTGGAGACTGCCATCCAGCATATCCAGCGGCAGACTGAGCGGTGCCGGAACATTACGC
>JAMOVZ010000422.1 GCA_027061865.1 Desulfobacterales bacterium | reverse complement strand
CAACATCTTTTCAGCCACTGAACCTACGAACACATACTCAAGGTCTGTTCGTCCCTTGTGGCCTATAATTGCCATGTCTATGTTTTCTTCATCAATGGTTTTCAGTAACATTTCTAAAGGATGGCCGATGTGAAAAACTATTTTTATTTTACTGCGGTCAGCTTCAATATCTTTCAAGATTTTTTCGAGCTCTGCCCGTCGTTCTTGCTCCACCCCCCGTACATATTCCTGGGCATCCACCTCATAGCCCATGGCCTGAATTTCGCTGACCGCCTGCATGTCTCTTATGTTTATCACATTGGTCACCACCAGTTCACAGTTCAATCGGTCGGCAAGTTGATAGGCGAATTCCAGTATCGCCTCGGCATACTTGGAAAAGGCAATGGCAGCCATTATTTTTTTTATTTCCTTCATCTTGATTTCTCCTTTTTCATTTCACTTCAAGTGGCCTAACAGCCAAAGCCCTGTATCCCCGCTTATGAACCAAACGGTCTGTGTATGCATAGCCCCGTTGAAAATTAAACGCCCGTGCAGTAATGCTTCTACGTTCGGAGGACCAAACCCAACCACAGCTCAAAACAAAGGGCCGGGCTATCTTCACCTTGATCCCACATTCAGTTTCATAGCCCGCATAATTCTTTGCGGACACGTAGAGGCTTCTCAGCTCGTCTAGTGTAGGGAGCCTCCACCCCTCTCTCTTCCCTTCTGGAACCAATAACGGGAATGTGTACTTGGCCCACCGCTGGGCACTTTTCCAGTCAATATCGCCCTGGTTATCACTTTTGCTCCACATCAATCCGAGCTTCAAGTCTGTAACCGTACCATCACCGTGATCAATAAACCGCTCTTCTGCCCGGGCCTGCCACGGAAAAAACAAAAGGGCAGTGAACAAGCCCAGCATGCAAGCCCTTGCTAACCTCGAACCCATGGTATCTCCTTTCCTTCAACCTATCAAGGTAAGAACACGTCTCGCCCAGCCTATGCGGCAGCCTCCTTGGCCACCCTTGGCCGCTGTAAAACATAGACCAGGCCAAACATTGCCAATCCCACCAGGTACATCCAGTAACGCTGCTCATGAGGAAGACCAAACAACTTTGCCACAGCGTCAGGACGCATCAAGGTAAAGGTAGCTGCCAAGAGAATTGGGATTTCATAAAACCTGTTTTTTGTCACAAACCACCCCTGAGTGGCTGATGCAAAGGCAAAATTTCCTATACATGTCATGGCAAAGATGAGCAATGCAATAATCCAGCTGTTAATATTGTAAAGTATCAAATCCGGATTAAAGATAAACATAAAGGGTAATATGGCTGTCCTGATATCATACATGAACCCCTGGAGCCCTGTAGGTATGGGAGGAGACTTTGCGATGGCTGCAGCGGCATAGGCTGCCAGGCCAACTGGAGGGGTATCGTCTGCCAGGATTCCGAAAAAGAAACAAAACAGATGCGCTGCCATAAGTGGGACAACGAAACCCCACTCGGCACCCAGTTCCACTATGATAGGGGCTGTAAGGGATGCCATAACGATATACGTGGCAGTGGTTGGAAGCCCCATACCAATTATGAGGCTGGCGACAGCAGTAATGAAAAGGAGAAGGTACACATTGCCGCCAGCAAGAAATGCGACGATTTCAGTAATCAGCTGGCCTAGCCCCATGGCCACTACCCCTACAATAATTCCTGCCGCCGCGGTGGCCATGGCAACTGCGCACATGTTTCGCGCCCCATTTGACATCCCGCTAAGCAGATCCTTGATCCCCTGCCAAAAGGCCTTTCCCAATTGTTCTCTTTTGAGATAAGCCTTAACAGGCTTTTGAAGGACCATCACGATAGCTAACATCCAAATAGCATGAAAAGCCGCTAGCTCTGGAGAATGCCTCAGGATGATCAGCTCATAAAGCAGCACCGCGAGAGGAATGAGGTAATGGAGACCGCTCATAAAGGTCTTGAAAAATGGCGGCAGTTCATTCCTTGGAATACCTTTCAATCCCAGTTTTGAGGCCTCAATGTGGGTGATATATAAAAGAGCGGCATAAGAAGCGAACGCGGGGACAGCTGCCGCCTTAATAACCTCAATGTAGGGCACATTCACATATTCTGCAATGATGAAGGCGGCAGCTCCCATTATGGGAGGAGCCAGTTGGCCATCAGTGCTTGCGGCCACCTCGACTGCAGCGGCCTTTTTCGCGGGATAACCAACGCGCTTCATCAAAGGAATTGTAAATGTCCCGGTAGTCACAATGTTTGCAATGCTGGAGCCGCTTACAAGGCCTGTGAGGCCACTTCCCAAAACCGCTGCCTTTGCAGGCCCTCCTTTAAATCCCCCTAATAGGCTAAGGGCTAAATTAATAAAATATTCCCCGGCACCAGCCTTCTCTAGCATTGAGCCAAAGAGCACGAAAAGAAAAACAACTGTGGCCGAAACATCCAGAGGGATCCCGTAAATCCCTTCTGTAGACATGGTCATTTGGCCTATGAACCGGTTTAAAGAGACTCCCTTGAACGAAATTACGTCAGGCATATACGGGCCTAAAAAAGCGTAAGCGGAGAAAATAAGGGCTATGACGGAAAGGGCCGGCCCAATGACTCTCCTGGCTCCCTCTAACAGAAGCACTATTAATGCCAAACCGATTACCAGGTCCCTAGTAATGGGAGCGCCGTACCTGGCGCTTATCCCTGCATAATCTATGGCAATATATACGGCACAAAAACACGCCACCGCCGCAATAATATAATCTGAAACAGGGATCCTGTCCTTAGCGGAAAGAAAGTCTAAGCCAAATCTCTTCTTTTTGAAAAAGGGATAGTTAAGGAAGACTATAAGAAAGGCAAAGCCCAGATGAATTGCCCTAATAAGCACCGTATCCAATATAAGCCAGCTTGCAATTGAAAGCTGGAAAAGGCACCAAATTACCCCAATTGTCGGTATTACAAAGCGGGAGGGTCCGGTTGGTTTTCTCGCAATTCCAGCTTCTTCTTCCGCAAGCCGTAAGGCCTGCTCCAGCCCTTGCTCTAATCCTCCTGCACTCTTCTCAGATCCACTCATCTTTCCCACCCCAGAAAAAGAGGTTTAATCCGGATTTCCTGTTCCCAGTTAGATGAGGGGCATTCCGGAGGAGAATCCTCTCCCCTGAATACCCCTCTAGCTCATGCTATTTCAATAGCCCTACCTCTTTGAAATACTTCACAGCACCAGGGTGAAGGGGAGCAGTGAGGCCCTCCAGCATGCTTTCTTTTGTCAAAACAGAATAAGCAGGATGGAGCTTTTTAAAAGTCTCAAAATTGTCGAATACCTCTTTTGTGATGGCGTACACAATTTTGTCGGGCACATCTGCCGAGGTGACCAAGGTAGCTTTGACTCCAAAGGTCGGCACGTCCTCTTTGTTGGTTGCCGAAGGATAGAACTTTATGGGAATGTAAGCCCTCGCATAGTATGGATATTTGGCTAACAATTTGTCCAACCCCGTAATGGGCACAAAGTGAACCTTTCGCCTCCCTGCTGTAGCCTCTTTTATAGCCCCACTGGGATGGCCCACCGTATAGAAAAAGGCGTCTATCCTGCCGTCCTGGAGCAGCCCGGGAGCCTCGGCAGCCTTGGCATTTTCTGCTATTATATCCTTTTTGTAATCAATACCAGCATTTGTCAGGGCATCAATGGCGTTTTGCCTCTGGCCAGAACCTGGGTTCCCTATATTGACCCTTTTGCCCCTCAGATCCTGAATTGTCTTGATTCCCGCATCATCTGCCGCCACTAGCGTCACTGATTCTGGATGGATGCTGAACACGGATCTCAGTTTTTTTTGAGGGCCCCTATGCTTCCATTCGGCAAGGCCATGCCAGGCCTGGTACTGGCGGTCTGACTGGCAAATCCCGAAGGTGAGATCTCCCGCCAAAACAGCATTTATGTTGAAAACCGATCCCCCGGTTGACTCTACCGTGGCGCGGATATTGTAGATCTTCCGCTTTTTATTGATCATCTTAGCAATAGCGCCGCCGGTCGGATAGTAAACCCCGGTAATACCACCGGTCCCAATCGTTACAAACGTGACCCTGGCTTGTGTTTCACCTGGATTTAAGGCTATTAGAACCCCAAAAACAAAGAATAGGGCTACAGATATAGCTATTAATTTCCTCATTTCCTTATACCTCCTAATATTTTTTGGTTTTCTCCCTCTCAACTTATTTCCTCTGTTTACAGAATTAATTATCACCCCCCTTCCCCCACAATGCATCCCTCCCGGGCGAATTAAAGAGCAACCAGTGTGCCAATCCTCTTCCGGCCGCCCCCTCATGGTTATCCTGCGCACTCATAAGGCAAATTTTTGCTGAAATCATGCAAGGTTGACGTTTAACGGATATATATTCTTCAGCCCTGCATAACCTCCCTGCCTCCCTCTGTGGCTGAAAAGCCGGTGCGCAAATGCTCAAATTTGGATGATTTGCTCAAGTTTTATGTAGACACTAAATCCCTATTTCACTATTATTTGAGATGCAAGGACTTTTTTGTTACCCCTAGAAGTGTCAGGACAAATGCGCGAACCGCTCACAAGAAAGCGGGCTCTAAGGACTTGGATCCTTCCCTGTATTTTTCTACTATCTCTTACATCCTGCTCTCAGCAGAAAGCACCATGTGGGATTGCCCAAGAGGGCAAGCAAATTATCCTCAGGCAGGGATATGCTATTCCCATCCACCCAAGTGCCGCAGAACAATTAAGATTTGCCCTTTCTCAGTTCTCTGATCTTGGGAAAAGAAGAGCCGCGTTGAACTCTGTAATAGAATTATTTCCTCTTCAAAGGACCCAAGTAGCTGAAGCGAAACTTGAACTTGCATATCTTTCCCTTGGGGACGACTTCAGGCTGGCCGGCAAAAATGACTGTAGGGATGCAGTAGCCAATTATGAGTCAATTGCTAAACAATATCATGACCTGCGCCCTATTTGTGCTAAGGCCAGATGGTATATAGCGTGGATATATATGGATTTACTTCGGGACAAAAAAGCGGGGCTGTTAAATTACCAAAGGGTGGTCAGTGAATTTACTAATGAGGGATTCCTTCCTACCCCTCATCTCCCGTGGCAGGAAATATTTGCAAAAGCTGCCAAGAAAGAGACGGCCTTTCTTTCCAGGAAAGAATACTGGGGAGCAATAGCTCTCTTGGAGATTATTCGAAACGTCGAAAGCCTTCAGTACAAACAAGGGGCCCTAAGGCAGCTGATAGAGCTTTACCCTGCCAGCAGGGCAGTCCCATACGCCCTGATAAATGTTTTGGAGGGCCCTGCCGTTCCAGCTGAGGCAGTGCAGATTGCAAAACAGTGGCTCCAGTCTAATAATTGTTATCCCCCCATGAAAGATTATCTCAAGCTGAGGATTTCCAGCCAAGACCCAGAAAATAGACAGGAGGGCATTCACTGATTAAATGGCTATTTCCGGTTTCAGTTTTCCCAGAATGTCTTTCCAGTTCAGGCTCTTTCTTTCATTCCTGGTGATCATTCTCTGTTTTCTGCCTGCAGTGGGGATCTTTGGTTTTATCCAGTGGAAAAAATCCCTCGAGGAGCAAATCAAGCAACATTCCCTGAACACTGCGTTCCAAATCGCCGAGCAGGTCAAGACATATCTGGCAAAACACAGTGACAGCACGATGATGATAAAAGAGGCATTTGAGACCGGCTTAGTTAATCCTGACGACAGAGACGAGCTTCTTAAATATTTCCTGTCTCTCAAAAGAATTTATCCATATTTTGTTAATATAAACTATGGTGATGAAAGCGGTTACTTCCTCATGGTGCCCCCCCAGCGCCCCGAGGTCCACAAGCTTTTCGATCCCAGGATCAGGCCCTGGTATAAGGGAGCAATGAAAGCCCAGGGCCTCTACTGGACGGATGTCTACATATTCGCTTCCTCACAGCGGCCTGGGATAACTGTTTCGGTCCCCAT
>JAMOVZ010000421.1 GCA_027061865.1 Desulfobacterales bacterium | reverse complement strand
CCATATAATAAAAAGTGGAGGACTCAGCGATGAAAAGAAGACTCAGGAGTGCCATGCTGGCCCTTTTTATAGGGATGATTTTACTCTCTTCAATGCCTTCTGATCTGCTCGGAGCGGTAGACCCCGAAAAGGCGGCAGATTACTTCAGGCAGGTGGCCGAACTGGTGATCAAAGGAGATGGCTCCAAGATCTACAGCATGATGACACCAGAGGTTCAGGCCAATTTTTCTAAAAAAAGAGTTCAGGATTTTTTAAAGGCCACGCTCTCTGGCCTGGAAAAACCAAAGGGCGCAACCCTAAACGGCTTTCAAATATTGCCAGGCGGAGAATACTGCAAGGTGAGTGGGCAGCTGGAGTTTGAAAAAGACACCATTAGCCTTATCCTCACCCTCAAGGTCTCAGAAAACGGCTTCCAAATACATCATCTAAACCTTTATTTTCCAAAGGGAACAGAGCTTTATTACAAGTATGGCCAGGAGTCGCAAAGATTTCTAAAGGATCAATTCTTCCCCACCTTGAAGGCCAATGGGGTAGAGGGAGCAATTGCGCTTGTGGACGAAAAGGTGAGGGCCAAAGTGGGCGATGAGATGATAAAGGCGGTCCTTGAGCCCCTCAGGCATGTGACCATTCAGAAGATCAAAACATATAGCATTGACAACACTACGGAAGGGAAGACCCATCAATTTATCTTATTGGGTGATTACAGGGAATCGTTATGTGAAGTGGAAATATTGCTGGCAGAGCGGGGGGACGACTTTAAGGTCCTAGATGTCAACATAAAGGATGTGGCCGATAATTGAGTCCCCTATTTGAATCCTTCTTCTTCTGCCAGGATGTCCAGGTGCAGGGTGGCAAGGTATTCAAGATCCATTGGTGTTTCCTTTTCAAAGGCCCGCCTGTCTATGGTCTTGATGTACCTGACGCATCTCTTGCAGAAGTAAACGCGTAACCCTTCTTCCTCTTCAGGCTCGAAGTATCCCAGGGTGTCTTGGTCTTCGTTCTGGCAAAAGGGGCACTTGACCCTGGGATAGGCCCATTCAGTGCCACACAACTCGCAGTGAAGGTGACGTTTCCCCTTCTTGTCAAAATAGGCCATATAAGGTTCTGACCCGCACAGTGGACAATAGCCTTGTTCCCAATCTTCCATGCTTAAAAGGGGGCGGCACTTTTCTCTGATTACTGAAAGGGAAGGTTTCAGAGAGGTGATAGCCAAAAAATAGAGCATGGAAGACGGAAGGCCCCACTGTTTGGCTATCTCTTGTAGCGCGGCCATATCTCGGGCAAGCACGGCAGAGTAAAGTTGCTCGGCCAAATTCTCATCTTCTTGGAGTCTGCGGCTTATCTCATTAAAGGCCTTTTCCAGTCGATCCTGTTTTCCGCTGAGGTGAAGGAAGAACCACCTCAAGGCCTTTGAGGCGGAATCCAAGTCAATGGGCAGATCTTCCCTGGAAAATAAGGGAAAGCCCTCTTTTTGCTTCATTTCAACAATCTTTGAGTCAATGGTAGGATCAGGTATCGAGGGTTTGACACCTTGGAGAATGCCAAGGAGTGCCTCGTAGGATGCAAGTAGCTCCCTTGAATGGGGCCTCTGGAGCATCATGCGGGAGATTTGGTCTTTGAGTCCTTCAATCATGGCGCCTCTACGGCTCATTGCCTGAGCCTTTTCAACTGCTCTATGAGCGTTTCGAGCTTAGGCCTTTTATTTATGTCGTGTACATCAATATATCTTATGATTCCTTGCTTGTCGATTACGAATAAGGCACGCTCTGACATGCCATCAGAGCGCAGAACCCCAAAGGAGTCCGCCACCTTTCCATGGGGCCAAAAGTCCGATAGCACCGGGAACCACACTCCGCCCATCTGCATGGTCCAGGCATAAAGGGTGGGGACGTTATCAACGGTAACTCCCAGCAGAATAGTCTCGTGGTGCTCAAATAGATCCTCAATAATGTTGTAACCCGGCCACTGATCAGAGCAAACTGGTGTCCAAGCTGCAGGAACAAAAGAGATCACCACATTCTTCTTGCCTCGATAGTCGGCTAAAGATACCGGCTCACCCGAGATGGAAGGCAAGGTAAAGTCAGGGGCCCGCTGGCCCACCCTAACCTTGAGGGTACTATCAACGGGCTTGAGGGTGCCAGGGTCATAGATTCCGTGCTCAAAAGCAGAAGAAACGGTACGGGCAAGCGCTAAAGGGGGCGGAATGAGAAAGGCCACCAGGGCCACAAGAAGAGGTATGGTTCTTTTCATGTTGCCTTCACTCCTTTGCACAAGTTGAAAGGGCAGAAGAGATAATGTTCATAAATTTGTCAATATCCCCTATGCCTCCCAGCTTGGAGTAAATCACCTTAGGGGGATTGCCCCCGACGAGGCACAGGACAAAAAAATAAGGGGTTCTGACTTCCCCTATCATCTTGTGCACCTTGTAATCCGGGTCAGGTATCAAGGGGAATCTTATGCGGTATTTCTTCCTGAAGATGTCCACTTCAAAAGGGGAGTTTCCTACTCCAATACCAAGGAGCTTTACCTTTATATTCAGGCGTGGATTTGACTCCACAGTTTCAAACAGTCGGTTTACCAGAGGCGCCTCCCTCTGGCAGTAAGGGCAATACATGCTGAAGATTTCTATCACCAATACTTGGGCATCAATTTGCTCCAGATTGAATGTTCCTCTATCACCAATTCCCAAATATGCCCCGTGCGATACATTCCCTGGGGCAGGAAGGCCGATGGAAGGAAACGATTCACCTGCCTTTGGCGGCCCCCCTGCAACAACAGCATTGCTTTGGCAAAGCAGGGATGATAAGAGCATGAGACACAGTATTGCGGTCGGTTTGTGTGCATTCAACATTTTTCCCTTAACCTTCCTTGCCCTTTTTACAAAAGAGGGGATACCCTGCGGCGCCCTAGGGCGGGTATCCCCTCAGATCCCCTTTAGTTGACTGCCCTCCAGAGCAGGAAGCTCAGCCTAGCAGCTTGCTTACAAAACGCCACTCAGGGCTCAACCCGCCCAAGCGCCTGCCTATCTTCCTGAGGGCCAGTTTCCGGCCTATCCCCCGGGGAACGGGGTCTGCCTTTGCATAGGTATGATACTTTTCTGGCTGGTCTGCCAGCAGATAGAATACCCGAAGGTCCTCCAGCCCAGTAAGCACAGCCTTGGGAAACTTAGCTTTCACTTTGTCGAGGCGGCTTTTGGCCATCTGGATCATTTCGTCCCTGTCACCAAAGTTCATGGCGCCCGAAGGACAGGTCTTTACACAGGCTGGCATGAGCCCGTTGTGCACTCTATCCACACACATGGTGCACTTGGCCATATAGCCCGTGCGCTCGTCCACCCTGGGTATGTCGAAGGGGCAGGCTTCCCTGATATCAGCAGCATCGGCCTTTTTCAATTTGTCGGTGTAGAGCACAGCCCCTGTGAGGGAATCCACGATAATTCCTTCCGGTGTATCGTCCTCTGCTGCCTCAAGGCAGGGGGGCTCAACACAGTGCCTGCACTGATCCGGGAAAAAATACCATACAGGTTTTCCATCTGGGCCCAAGTGCTCCTGGAATCTTACAAGCTTATATGTCTGGAAGGAGAGATCCTTGGGATTCTGATAACTGCCCCAGTTTCGGGTGTCGTCCGCAGGTAGCTGGTTCCATTGCTTGCAGGCCACTTGGCAGCCTCTGCAAGCAGTACAACGGGTCGTGTCAATGAAGAATGCCTTTCCGCTCATGGGATCACCTCCTTCCTATATCTTTCTGATGTTGACCATAAAGGCCTTGGTTTCAGGGATCCTGGTGTTCGGATCCCCGGTTGACGGGGTAAGGAGATTGGCTGAATCTCCGCCATTCTTGGGATGTACCCAGCCGAAGTGCCACGGCAGCCCCACCTGGTGGACCACGTTGCCCTGGATCTCCATAGGTCGGAACCTGTGTGTCACGATTGCCACCGCAGTCACCTTGCCACGGGCCGATTCCACTGTCACCTTGTCGCCGTTTCGGATTCCCTTGAGCCTTGCCAATTCGTGGCTCATTTCAACGAACAGTTGGGGATGGGTTTCGAGCAACCACGGCTGCCAGCGTGTCATCACCCCTGTCTGCCAGTGCTCACCCACCCTGTATGTGGTGGCTACGAAGGGGAAGCGCGGGTCGCAGGAGCGGTAAATATCCAAGTCGGTGCCGTACTTTGCCAGCACTGGATTGACCAGTTGGCTCGAGAGCAGATTCCTTTCCACTGGGCATTCCAGGGGCTCATAATGCTCTGGGAATGGTCCGTCCGCCCTGCCTGGACCAAATATCCTGCCGTGGCCCTCCGGTTTCATGATAAAAGGGTATTTGGTGTTAGGGTTGAGTGTGCCGTCGGGCTTTAGCATTGGAGGCCAGCCGCCGTCGGGCACATCCCCGATCCAGCCTCCCTTTCCACCCTTGGCAGAGGGATCCCAGCGGATGACCGGGTGCTCATTGTCCCAGGGGTTGCCGTATTTGTCCACCGAGGCCCGGTTGTAAAGAATACGCCGGTTCACCGGCCAGCACCATGACCATTGCGGATTCAGGCCAATGCCTGACTTTTCCCTCTTGCGCCTGGCTGCCATATTCCCCTTGTTGGTGTAAGAGTTGCAATACAGCCAGTTCCCACTGCTGGTAGAGCCGTCGGCCTGCAAGTATGCAAAGCTAGGCACCAAGTCTCCCTTCTTGAACCGTTTCCCTTTGACTGTCACATCCCTCTGAAAATAGCCATTTATCTCCTTGGCCACCTTGTGGGGATCGTACTTTCCCCTGGTGGTGTAATCCCACTTCAGGTTAAGGATCGGCTCAGGAAATACGGCCTTTTTTCCATTCTTGATGTCTTTGCGGTAAAACCAGCGGATCTTCTTGAATAGCTCGATGATGATGTCGCCGTCAGGCCGAGCCTCTCCCGGTGGTTCAGCAGCCTTGTACCGCCACTGCATCCAGCGGCCGCTGTTGGTTATGGAGCCTTCTTTCTCAGCAAACACGGCGCATGGCAGGAAAAAGACCTCGGTTTTTACTTTCTTTGGATCCATACCGGGCCCTTTCCAGAACGAACCGGTCTCATTAGGAAAAATGTTTACATTTACCATCCAGTCAAGTTTTGCCAGAGCCTTCCTGGCCTTGTTGGCATTTGCAGTTGAGCCGGCCGGATTCTGTCCCCAAGCGAAAAATCCCTTGAATTGGCCTTTGTACATGGCGTCAAACAGATCCAACCATGAATAGGCCTTGCCATCGTCGAGTTTTGGCAGCCAGCTGTAGCCAAAATCGTTTGCCGCCGTGGCCTTGCCGCCCCAAAAGCTCTTGAGGAGACTAACCGAATACTTGGGGTAATTACCCCACCAGTTGGCACTAAGCGGATCATTGGTCTTTGGGGTGTATTTTTTGTTGTAATCTGCAAGGGTGGGCAGCGAGGCCTTGGGGGTTTTCAGGTAACCAGGGAGGATGTGAAACAGGATACAGTGGTCAGTGGAGCCCTGCACATTTGACTCGCCCCTCAAGGCGTTAACTCCACCGCCAGCCACGCCGATGTTGCCCAAGAGCAGCTGGATGATCGCCATGGCCCGGATGTTCTGGACCCCTACAGTATGCTGGGTCCAGCCCATGGCATACATGATGGTTCCAGCCTTGCCCTTTTGGCCTGTGGCTGAATACATCTCGTAAACCTTTAACAGATCCTGCTTGGGGGTTCCAGTGATTGCCGATACGGTGTCCAGGTCATAGCGGCTGAAGTGTTTTTTGAGCAGCTGGAATACGCATCTTGGGTGCTGGAGGGTCCTATCCTTCTTGGGAATACCCTTCTCGTCCTTTTCAAAGGCCCATTTGCTCTTGTCATACTTTCTACTTACAGGGTCGAATCCGGAGAACAGGCCGTCTTTGAAATCATAACCAGGGCCCACAATAAAGCACGCGTTGGTGTACTCTGCCACGTATTCCTTGAAATACTTCTCATTGTCCAGGA
>JAMOVZ010000420.1 GCA_027061865.1 Desulfobacterales bacterium | reverse complement strand
TGCAATGATCCGTGCCCCCCTGTCATGACCGTCAAGCCCTGGCTTTGCCACCATCACCCTTAGCTTTCTCTTGCGCTCCATAGACTATCCTCTCAGCTCCTTACCACCGTTTTCCCTCATTCCCACGTCTGGGCAGATCACCTCGCTCCTTACCCCTTGTATCCTACACCCTATGGCTCAATGTCTAACGCCTCCTTAATATATCCCCGGATCTCTGTATATCCCGAAAACCTGCCTGAACACATCACAAATCTCCTGCTCTGTAGCATAGGCTTTCACCGCGTCAATAATCGGCTGCATCACATTGCGGTTTGCGGTGCAAGCATCCCCGACTGCCTCCAGCCTACTTTTCACTTCAGCCTGATCTCTTTCTTCCTTTATCCTCAGGGTCTTTTCAATCTGGAGCTTCTCAAGTTCTTCGTCGATCTCCAGTATCTCAACAGGTATATCCTCTTCCATTACATACTTGTTGACACCCACGAGGGTCCTGTCTCCAGAGTCTATTCTGAGTTGGAAATGATAGGCTGCATCCGCTATCTCCTGTTGAGGATAGTGCTTCTCAATGGCAGCGAGCATACCACCCATCTCATCAATCTTATGGATAATCTCAAAGGCCTCCTCTTCCATCTGATTTGTCAAAGCTTCAACAAAATACGAACCTGCAAGAGGATCAATGGTGTTGGCTACACCGGATTCCTCGGCTATGATTTGTTGGGTCCTTAGCGCTATGGTAGCCGCCTCCTCTGTAGGCAATGCTAGAACCTCATCCAAAGAATTCGTATGAAGCGACTGTGTTCCACCCAATACAGCGGCCAAGGCCTCAAGGGCTGTCCTTACCACATTGTTGTAAGGCTGCTGGGCCGTGAGAGAACATCCTGCTGTCTGGGTATGGAACCTCAGCCACCAGGATCTAGGGTTCTTTGCCTTAAACCTCTCTTTCATGATCTTGGCCCACATGCGCCTGGCGGCCCGAAACTTGGCGATCTCTTCAAAGAAATCAATGTGGCTGTTGAAGAAAAAGGAAAATCTGGGTGCAAACTTGTCCACGTCAAGCCCCCGTTCGATAGCGGCCTGCGTGTAAGCAATACCATCAGCAATGGTGAAGGCAAGCTCCTGCACTGCTGTTGATCCCGCCTCCCTGATGTGGTAACCACTTATGCTTATGGTGTTCCATTTGGGCACTTCATACGTGCCAAACTCTACAGTGTCAGTGATGAGGCGCAAGGAAGGCTGTGGAGGGCACATGAAGGTCTTTTGTGCGATAAACTCCTTGAGCATGTCGTTCTGAATGGTGCCGCCGAGCACCTTCCTGTCTATGCCGCGGTTCTCGGCCATAGCAATGTACATCCCCCATATAACAGGTGCGGGAGGGTTAATGGTCATGGATGTGGTTATCTTGTCTATGGGTAACCCCTCGAAAAGGTCCTCCATGTCCACCAGTGTATCAATGGCGACCCCACATTTGCCCACTTCACCCCTTGCCCTGGGGGAGTCTGAGTCATAACC
>JAMOVZ010000419.1 GCA_027061865.1 Desulfobacterales bacterium | reverse complement strand
ACAGGAACTTCACGTTCCCTGCCATGGTCTCTACCAGGCCATCCTCCATTATCTTTTTTGCGACCCCTAACATGATGCTCACATGGGCATCGTGACCACAGGCGTGCATGCGGCCCTCAATCTTTGACTTGTAGGGGACGGAATTCATCTCCTGTATGGGCAGGGCATCAATGTCTGCCCTCAGCGCAATGGTTTTACCCGGTTTTTCCCCTCGGATAATTCCCACAACACCGGTCATATCATCAAAGGTATGGGTCTCGATACCGAGCTCTTCCAGTATTTCCTTTATCCTCTCAGTGGTCCGCTTTTCATTGTATAGGGTCTCAGGATACATGTGGAAATCACGGCGGATTCCCACCACCCACTCTCTTAACTTATCATCTGTCATAGCCATCAAAACCCCCCCAGATTTTTTGATACAAATATCACTTGAGGCTAGATAGCCTGTCAAGTGAATGTTGTCACTTCCAATACTCGTAATAATGGCCTCAGCTCAGGGCTAAGAGATAGATAAAGGGCAGACTATATAATTAAGCCGAGTCAACCGTGAGCTTTACCGTGTCAAGCAATGGATCTTGACTTAATCTCGCAACATGGAGTAAAAGACCTTAAATGAGGAGGAAGTTCAGTAACATGTGGACGGGAAGTCCTTCCCACAAGACCAGCATATCTTCGGCCTTTTGGTAATCATCAAAGTTAATAATCAAAACAGGAGGGGGGAGTAATGAGCAAGAAATCAATAATCTTGGCAGCCCTTTTGGTCTTTTTGTTGACAGTGCCTGCAGGGGCAAAAACCCTGCGCTTTGCCTTTCAGGGTGATGTCAAATCTATGGACCCTTACAGCTTAAATGAAACCTTTCAACTGGGCTTTCTCGGCAATATTTACGAAGGCCTGATACGCCGCGGGCCTAACCTTGAGATTGAACCTTGCCTGGCCGAGCGCTGGGAGATCTTGGAGCCAACCCGGTGGCGCTTTTATCTACGAAAAGGGGTCAAGTTTCACGATGGAACCCCATTCACTGCAGATGACGTTATCTTCTCAGCCCAAAGGGTACGGCACAAAAACTCTGACCTTAAAACTAGGCTCTCAGACAAGGTCAAGGTGGTGAAGGTGGATGACTACACAGTGGATTTTATCACTCCAGTTCCCAATCCAATTCTGCACGTGGAATGGGGCACTTGGCACATCATGTCCAAAAGCTGGTGTGAAAAGCACAATGCCACCATCCCTGAATCGGCGACGGGAGAAAGTGAAAATTACGCCACTCGGCATGCAAACGGCACAGGCCCTTTCAAACTGGTAAGCCATGAGCCAGGGGTCAAGACCATTGCAGTTGTCAATCCCCACTGGTGGGATAGTTCTAAGGAACATAATGTGACCAAGGTCATTTTCACTCCTATTGCCAGTGACGCAACCCGTGTAGCGGCATTGCTTTCTGGACAAGTGGACATGGCCTATCCCATCCCGGTACAGGACATGAAACGAATTGAGAGGCATCCTGATTGCCGAATGCTTGTGGGGCCTGAGCTACGCACCATTTTTTTTGGCATGGATCAGTTCAGGGATGAACTGCTCTATTCAAATGTGAAAGGGAAAAATCCTTTCAAGGACAAACGTGTCAGGCAGGCCTTTTATCAGGCAATTGATATTGAGGCCATAAAGAAAAAGGTGATGCGGGGGCTCTCTCAACCCTCAGCCATGATGATAGCCCCGGGGATAATTGGTTGGAGCCCAAAGTTTAAACGCCTGCCTTACGATCCTGAGGCCTCCAAGCGTCTTTTGGCCGAGGCAGGGTACCCGCATGGATTTGAGGTGACGCTGGACTGTCCCAACGACCGCTATGTAAACGACGAGGCTATCTGTTTGGCCGTGGTCTCCATGCTGGCTAAGGTGGGCGTAAAAGTGAATTTACTCGCTCAACCCAAGGCCAAATTTTTCCCCAAGATTTTGGCTCCCAAGCTCGACACCAGCTTTTACCTCCTTGGATGGACTCCAAGCAGCTTTGATTCCTGGAATGTCCTTTACAACCTGCACAACTGCCCTTCTGAAAGCGGTGCGGGGAAGTTCAATATTGGAGGCTATTGTAATCCAAAGGTAGACGAACTGACCGCCAAGATCCTAAGTGAGACAGATCAGGCCAAACGCCTAAAACTCATTGAAGAGGCTTGGACCATCACAATAAACGACATTGCTTACATTCCCTTGCACCAGCAGGCCCTTGCCTGGGGAGTCCGTAACCATGTGAACCTCAAACAGCGGCCTGACAACGTATTCTCGTGGCGTCACGTGGTAATTAAATAGTTGAAAAACAGTCTAACCAGAGCCCGGTAGAATCAGTTCCCGGGCTCTGTGCTTTTGATCAGATAGATATGATAGCCCTAATCATCCGGCGGCTTTTTCAGTCTTTTGTGGTCATGCTCGCTGTGGCACTGGTTGCCTTTAGCCTTTTCCGGTACGTGGGAGATCCTGTCTCCCAGATGGTCGGCCAAGAAACCTCCATCGCCGATAGAGAGCGGTTACGCGAAGAACTGGGCCTCAACGACCCTATAATCGTTCAGTTTTCTAGATTCGTGCTGAATAGCCTGCAAGGCAAGTTTGGAATATCTTTCCGCCTGGGCCGCCCAGTAAAGGAACTAATCGCAGAGCGGCTCCCTGCCACACTTGAGCTTAGCCTGGTAGCTGCACTCTTTTCTTTGGCGGTGGGCATACCTATGGGGGTCTATACTGGACTTTATCCCCACAGGTACTTGAGCAAATTTTTTCAAGCCATCTCCCTCATTGGAATCTCTTTGCCCACATTTCTCATTGGGATCCTGCTCATCCTTATTTTTGGTGTTATCCTGGGGTGGCTGCCGACCTTTGGCAGGGGAGAAGTGGTAAAGCTTGGATGGTGGAGCACAGGACTTTTGACCGTGAGCGGATGGAAGGCAATCATCATGCCTGCCTTTACCCTGGGGATGTTTCAATTGACCCTCATCATGCGGTTGGTGCGATCTGAGATGATGGAGGTCTTGAGGGCTGACTTCATTAAGTTTGCCCGGGCAAGGGGGCTTTCAAACCGGGCCATCAATTTCGGCCATGCTTTGAAGAACACACTGGTGCCGGTAATTACGATCACAGGGCTTCAGTTGGGATCTATCATAGCATTTGCCATTATTACAGAGACCGTGTTTCAGTGGCCTGGAATGGGGCTCCTGTTTCTCCAATCAATCCAGTTTGCAGATATCCCTGTCATGTCAACCTATCTGATATTGATTGCATTCTTCTTTGTCCTGATAAACATGATCGTTGATATCCTCTACCACATAGTTGATCCCCGGCTTAGGGCTGAAGGAGCTGTAGTTTGAGGGTGTTGAGCATGAGGGGCGTGGAAGGACTCCATGGTGCCATTAGGCGCTTTTTTGATAGTGACCTCTGGTATAGTTTTACGCGCTCCAAGGTTACGGTGCTGGCAGCCTTAGTAACATTGGCATTTATACTAGCTGCTATTTTTGCCCCTCTTATTGCCCCCCATGATCCTTTTGACCCAGCTTCCCTTGACCTTATGGATGCCTTTACCCCGCCTGCTTGGTATCCAGAGGGGACTACTGAATTTCTCCTCGGCACTGACGATCAGGGACGAGATCTCTTGTCAACAATTCTCTATGGATCACGCATTTCCCTCTTTGTGGGGTTTGCCTCCATGCTCTTTGCCATGGTAGTGGGTGTGAGCCTTGGCTTGATCTCTGGCTATATTGGCGGGCCCATTGACGCAGTGCTCATGCGCATAGCCGATGTTCAGATAAGTTTTCCCGCCATCTTGATCGCCATGCTCGTAGATGGTGTTGCACGCGGCATACTGCCCACACAACGGCACGAGGCACTGGCCATTTGGGTAATGGTGTTTTCAATCGGTATTTCCAACTGGGTGCATTTTGCCCGCACAGTGCGGGGCTCTACCATGGTGGAAAAAAACAAAGAATACGTGCAGGCTGCGCGGGTCATAGGCCGGAGCAGGCCCACTATAATGTTTCAGCACATCCTGCCGAATGTAATGGGCCCAGTCCTTGTCATCGCCACCATCGGTCTTGCAGTTGCCATCCTAACAGAAGCAACACTTTCCTATCTCGGAGTCGGGGTGCCTCCCACAAAACCTTCTCTCGGCACCCTGATCAGAATTGGCCAGAGTTTCTTGTTTGCAGGCGAATGGTGGATAGTGATATTTCCCGGTGCTGCCTTGGCAACACTGGTCTTGGCCGTAAACCTTTTGGGTGATTGGCTGAGGGATGCCTTAAATCCTAAGCTGCGCTGATGGCAAGATCATTATTAGAAGTTGAACGGTTAGGGATCGAATTCAACACACGACGCGGCACCTTGGTGGCAGTTGATGGGATTTCATTTGAGATAGAAGAGGGTGAAGTTTTCGGAGTAGTTGGGGAGTCAGGGGCAGGTAAGTCTCTCACCGGCCAGGCCATCATTGGGCTGCTCGAGCCCCCCGGCCGTATTTCTTCTGGAAGGATATATCTGAATGGAAAGCGGATAGATCAGTTGCCTTACGAGGAGTTGCGCAGGATACGGGGTAAGAAGATCGGCATGATATTCCAAGATCCCCTCACCAGCCTAAATCCTCTTTACACGATTGGCAAACAGCTGATTGAAACCATTCTTACCCACCTTCCGCTAAGTCACAAAGAGGCTCGACAGCGGGCCCTTAAACTCCTCACCGAGGTTGGGATCCCTGCACCTGACAAGCGCATAGACCACTATCCACACCAGTTCTCTGGAGGCATGAGACAGCGTGTGGTGATAGCCTTGGCCCTTTGTGCCGACCCCAGCCTGGTGATTGCAGATGAACCCACAACCGCTCTGGATGTATCCATTCAGGCCCAGATAATCGCTCTCCTGAAACGTCTCTGCGAAGAAAAGGGCACTGCTGTCATGCTCATCACCCACGATATGGGAGTAATTGCTGAGATCTGCGACCGTGTGGCAGTGATGTATGCAGGACGCCTGGTTGAAATTGGACCCGTGGCCCAGGTGGTAAAATTCCCTCAACATCCTTACTCTCAAGGGCTTATGGGTTCAATTCCATCGCTGCGCCGACGGGTGCGCAGGTTAACTCAGATAGATGGGGCCATGCCCAGGCTGAACGAGATACCTCCTGGGTGTGCCTTTCATCCAAGGTGCAAGCATTCATTTGATAGGTGCCATAAGGAGAGGCCTAAACTGGTAGAGACATCAACAACCAAGGTCGCCTGCTGGCTTTATGGAAACTGAGAACATAGAAAAGGTCGATAAAGACCGTGAAACAAAGGCTCCCGGCCAGATATTGCTCCGGGTTAGTGGCCTTAAACGCTATTTTGATGTGTCAAAACCCTTGCTCAACAGACTCATAGAAAGGTTGCCACGCCAGATACTTCGGGCAGTTTCAGGTATAGATTTTGAGATCAACAGGGGCCAGACCTTTGCTCTGGTGGGGGAATCGGGTTGTGGGAAATCCACAGTGGCAAACGTGGTAGTTGGCCTCTACAGAGCCACCTCAGGCAAGATTGAGTTTGATGGAATAGACATCACAGCATTAAAAGACAAGGGGCAGATGGCAAAGATGAGGCGCCGCATGGCCATGATCTTTCAGGATCCTTACGCCAGCTTAAATCCCCGCTGGAGAGTGGGAAAAATCATAAGCGAGCCCATCCGGGCCTTTGGCCTCGTAAAAAGAAAACACGCCATTGAACAGCGAACAGCAGAGTTGCTCGTCCAGGTGGGACTTTCACCAAATGATGCCGAAAAATATCCCCATGAATTTTCAGGAGGACAAAGGCAGAGGATTTCAATAGCAAGGGCATTGGCTAGTGAGCCGGATTTTATTGTCTGCGATGAGCCCACCTCTGCCCTCGATGTATCTGTACAAGCTCAAATCCTGAATCTCATGAAGGACCTTCAAGAACGACTTGGCCTGACATATCTATTCATTTCCCACGATCTGGCAGTGGTGCGCCACATGCCAG
>JAMOVZ010000418.1 GCA_027061865.1 Desulfobacterales bacterium | reverse complement strand
TCATCCTCGAAAAGAAACGCCTTGATCTCCTTTTTGGTTAGGCTTTTCACGATCTGAGGCGGCAGGTTCCTTAATGCCTGCAACCTCTCCGGGGGAGGCTGTCTCATCTCTTTTTTCTTTTTACTCATTTTGTGCTCCTTTTTACAAATTTTGACTTAGCAGCTGATTATCAGCTCAGGCCTCATGGTGGTTTCTGCCTGTCACATGAAAGAGAAACGGCAATAATTCATTTTGGACCACGGTCTCCAACACATATTCCCTCATGACCTTTCTGAACATCTTGTGGGTATTTGTACGAGCCAGGTACTCCAGGATCCGGCCCGCGGTGACCAGTGGAGGGGCCTCTGGGTCAAAAAAGCAGACTTCCTCCCCTATTTCCTTGAAAGGAGGAATGTTGGAGCAGGCAATGGGCAGTTTGATCATGCCAGCCTCTAGCAGTGGCAGGCCAAAGCCTTCGTCCTTGCTGGTCATCAGCAGAAGGTCGGCCATGAGGTACAGGTCGCGAATAAAGATCCGGTCAGGGATAAGCCTGGTCTTGTCTTTGAATCTGTATTCAGCCAGTATGGCAATGTTTTTTCTGAGCCCCAGCTCATTTATCCAGTACCTCAGCCTCCTATAATAGGACACGGCCTTTGGCTCGTGGGGATCATAGGCCCCGGTGAGAATAAAGAGGACATCCAGCTCTAGCAGTTTTATGCCCCGGACGATGTGGATTGACAGCTCCAGGTTTTTCCTGGGGGTGATGCGGGAGGGCTGAACGATTACCAAGTCCCTTTGAAAAAGTCTCAGTTCTTGGGCAAGCTTTACCGATCTTGGGTCCAGATAGAAAAAGCTTACAGGGTCAATCCCATTGGGTATTACATGCCAGTTGACTTCGGGATTCCATGCCTGGAAAAGTCTCCTCCTGGATTCAGATATGGTTACATGGTGTATCCTGGGATGGGGCATCCGCAACACCACCCAGGGATGTTTATTTAAAAAT
The DNA here is from genome assembly GCA_027061865.1 of Desulfobacterales bacterium. Taxonomy (GTDB): domain Bacteria; phylum Desulfobacterota; class DSM-4660; order Desulfatiglandales; family Desulfatiglandaceae; genus JALVMN01. Next base: position 5,067 of record JAMOVZ010000418.1, on the reverse strand, counting down.
TCGGGCACCGAGTCCTGAAAATAAGGGGAGTCGTGTGCCCAGCTTATTACAATAGGTTTTTTGCTCGAGGCAGCAAGCCTCCTGAGCCCCAATGTCAAGGGAAGGTTGAATGGCATGTGAAGCACATTGTGGGCGATTATTACATCCAGGCGCCTTGCCCAGGGTCTGAGAATCTCCACAATACGGTCTGTGAGTTTCTTGAGGAGCCTGGTATCTCCTTTGGATACCTCCTTGTGGGCCTTTAATACCTGGGGATGCTTTGAGGCCAGCAGGCCTTCTATCCTTACAGGGTGATCCTTGGTAAATACATCTCCCATCCCTGCCAGTACTGAGACCTTTTGTCCCATGCGGTGTAAGATCAAGGCATGGTTTTTGACCACCTCTTCCACTCCACCAACGACCGGTGGGCAGGAGTAGTGAAGGATTCCTATGTGGAGCGGTTTTTGGGCCTCCTGCTTCATTTCATGAATGTCCCTATCAGGTGCATTAGCCGCTGCTCTAGCAGTTTGTATGAGAAATACTTGTTGCCAAGCCGGTAGTTTTTTTCCACGGCGGGTCCTAGCCTCTCAGGCTCCAAAAGTCTTTTGAGCTCTGCTACCACCTCTTTTGTAATGAAGGACTCAAAGGCAACCACCTCAAAACCGTAAGGTTCGATGTCTTCCACAAATATTGAATACCTGTTGACCACTATGGGGCGCTTGAAATAGATGGCCTCCAGAAAGGCATTACCAAAGCCTTCATAACCCGATGGGTACGTGACCACATCGGCTGCTTGATACACATCATCCATGGTAAAGGGCCGGTCAGTATTGGTGGCAAAGCTCCGGCACGGGCCTACGCGGTTCCCGATATAAAGGACTTCAACCCCAAGTCTTTCGGCATATTCAAGTATTCTCTGGGCATACAGGTCGCCTTCGTCGCCCGCCTCGTGCGAGACCACGAGCCTGGGCCGTTTCATGGCTAGGAGGCTTACCAACTCCACCGCCCTTTCGATCCATTTTCGGGGCACCACCCTGGTAGGCTGCAATACAAATAGGTCGTCATGGTCGAAACCAAGCTCCTGGCGCAACAGCTTGCTCTTAGGGTTTTCAGGAGAGGGAGGGTGTTCAAAGTCAAACACGTTGGGAATCACCGTATTGCTAAGCCCCCTTCTGTAGCTTAGCTGCCGCGATGCAGCAGAATTTATCACCACATGGCGGATGGATGGCAGATTGGGCGGAAAGGCGTAGCAAAGATAATCGCGCACTGCATTTATAAGAAACCTCTTCCTCTCCCAACTGAAGTCGTGGTGGTGGGCGATGGTAGGGATGCTGGTCTCTGCTATCAGCTGGGTGATGGCAATCCCAAGGGGGATGTTCATTGGGATTGCCAGGGCATTTTCAGGAATCAGGAGCTCAATGGAGAATTCATTGCAAAATTCATACAACCGGTCTTTTAAGTGCCTCGAAAGCTCGTGGATCTTGTGGCTTAAGGCCCTGCTCCTCTTTGAAACACCAAAGAGTCCCTGGTGGAGTTCAAGGATTTCCGGATCCTCAAAGTGGGCCTTTGGCTCGAGCAATGAGTGGGATGGGTCAGTATCAAGTTCCCCGGCAAAGAAAAAACACTCAAAACCTTTTTTTTGAAGCACCTGATACCACTTAAAGGTCTCAAGGGACACACCGTCAGTGCCTGCAATTCGCGTGGAGACAAACCCTATCCTCTTCATGGCTATTCCACCTCCAAAGGCTGGCCCTTAATGGATTAAAACCCCAAGGCATATTTACACTATAATGGGGATTTATATGGTAAGGGACAAGAAAAGGCAAGCCGCCACTTAATAGGAAAGGAAAAATTAACCACACTTGGTAAAGCCGCAGAAGTGGCAGGTCATGCACCCTTCCTCAAAGGATATGGTCTCCCCGCACTCAGGGCAGGTCTCACCGAGGAGACTGTTTTCATGTTTCCCGGGTCTTTTCTTATCTTCATCTTTTAGGTACTTGTTCTCCAAGACACGGGCAATGGCATCGGGTATGGAGAGGATTAGGCCGTCCTTTTGGAAAACAGGGTGCTCCCCTCCTATGCCCTTTAGCTGGTCCACGATATCTGCCACATCTACACCTGCCCTCAGGGCCAGGGAAACCAGCCTGCCAATTGCCTCTGTCTTGGCCGTGGTGGACTTTCCAGACTTTCCGATGGTGGCAAAGACTTCAAAGGGCCGGCCTTCAAACTCTGTTACCGTTACATAGAGATTGCCGTAGCCCGTGACCACCTTGGTAGTGAAACCATAAAGGGTCTCGGGTCTCTCTTTGACCGCCCTCATGAATACCATCTTGTCATCGGTTTCAGCCGGCACAGAGAGTACCTGGTTTTCTTTGCTTCCATCCCTGTAGATGGTTACGCCTTTGCAGCCGAGCCCATAGGCAAGGTCATAGACCTTCCGCACGTCTTCTTCGGTAGCATCCCTGGGAAGATTGACGGTCTTGGAGACCGCATTGTCCGTATACTTCTGAAAAGCTGCTTGCATCTTCACATGCCACTCAGGGGGGATATCATGGGCCGTTACAAAGACTCTGCGAACATCCTCAGGTATCTCCTCCATATCCCTGATACTGCCTTTTTTTGCCACCTGGGCCATGAGCTCACGGTTGTAAAAACCCCGCTGCCGGGCTACCCTTTCAAAGTGGGGGTTGATCTCCATGAGCTTTTCGTTGTCCATCACATTTCGCACAAAGCAAAGGGCAAAGAGGGGCTCAATCCCGCTGGAGCAGCCCGCTATGATGCTCAACGTCCCTGTAGGGGCGATGGTGGTGACAGTGGCGTTTCTGTACCGGCAATCCTCTTTGCCGTAAAAGATGCTTTTGTCAAAGTTGGGAAACACCCCCCTTTCCTCGGCCAACGACTTAGAGGCCTCATGGCTTTCTCGCTGGATAAAGCTCATCACCTCTTCGGCCACCTTCAGCCCGTCATCGGAATTATAAGGAACGCCCAGCTGGAAAAGAAAGTCTGCAAATCCCATTACCCCAAGGCCAATCTTACGGTTGCCTTTGACCATACGGTCGATCTCAGGAAGGGGATATTTGGACATGTCAATGGTATTGTCCAGGAACCGGACTGCAAACCATATGGTCTCCCTCAAGGCCTCATAGTCGATGGTGGGGCCTGAGCCGTTTTTCACCACAAACTTGGAAAGATTTATGGAGCCCAGGTTACAGGCCTCTAGCGGCAGTAAGGGCTGCTCGCCACAAGGGTTAGTGCTCTCGATCTCGCCAAGCTGTGGAGTGGGGTTATCCTCATTAATCCTGTCTATGAATATTATGCCTGGGTCCCCGTTTGCCCAGGCCTGACGGATCAGTGCCTCATAGACCTCGCGGGCATTCAGTTCTCCAACCTTTTTCCCATCCCTTGGGTCAATGAGGTCATAATTGTCGCCCTTTTCCACCGCCTCCATGAATTTGTCCGTGACAGCCACCGAGATGTTGAAATTGTTGAGCTCCCGATTGTCCCTCTTGCAATATATGAACTCCATGATGTCAGGGTGGTCCACCCTGAGAATGGCCATGTTGGCCCCCCTGCGCGTGCCTCCCTGTTTGACTTGCTCTGTGGCGGTGTTGAATATCTTCATGAAGGAAACAGGGCCGGAGGCCACCCCACCGGTGGTGCCAACGCGGGCGTTTTTCGGCCTCAGGCGGGAGAAGGAAAACCCGGTTCCTCCTCCGGATTTGTGGATGAGGGCTGCACCTTTGAGAGCATCAAAGATTCCTTCCATGCTGTCCTCCACGGGAAGGACAAAGCAGGCTGCAAGCTGGCCCAGCCTCCGGCCGGCATTCATGAGGGTGGGGGAATTGGGCAGGAACCGGAACTCAGTCATCATGGTGTAAAAGATCTCTTCCATCTTTTTGGCCTGAGCCTCATCGCCGCCATATTTTTTCTCGGCCTTGGCAATGTGGCGGGCCACCCGGCGGAACATCTCCTCAGGAGTCTCTATGATACGGCCTTTTGAATCCTTTTTAAGATACCTTTTCTCCAGCACCCTCTTTGCGTTCTCGGACAACTCCAGGCCCTTTTTCACAAATATAGACTTGTCCAAGCGGATGGGACTGGTCTTGGTGAGCCCGTATTCCAACAGCTTGGCCTCTATCAGCTTTTCCACCACCTCGGTGGTGATGGTGTTTAGGCCCATCCTAGCTATCTCTCGGCGAACGAATCTGCTGATATCCATGGCCTGGTCGTTGTCAAGGGCATTTTCCTCCACCAGGAGCTTGGAAAAGCGGTGGTCATCCCAGGTGTAGTTACTAAGGTCAAAGGCCCCCTCTTCCGTGACCAAGATTTTCCGTTTTTCTTCCATGGATTTTCCTCCCTTACGGCAAATTCGCCGGGACCATGTTTAGTATATTGACATGTTTGGAGCTTTCGGTTAAGCCTGCTTCTGGTTGGATCAAGACTCTAGCCTCCTTGGCCAGCAGACAGGGATTGAGCAGGCCGAGATCCACCAGTATTGTTTTTCAAGAGGATAGACTTACATTTTTATATACAATATCTTGTATGTCAACAAAAAAAAGCACAATATGTATGTGTAGGCAAATCCAAAGCTTTTGCCTTTTGCTCCTGCTGCCCCTCGCCTTGGCCCTGGCCTCCCCCTGCCTTGGGGCCAAGATAACAGATGGGGTCACAAGGCATCGTTTAGAAAACGGCCTCACAGTGATTGTCAAAGAAGACCACTCGGCCCCAGTGGTGTCCATTCAAGTCTGGGTCAAGGCCGGCAGTGCCAATGAGACCGAAAAAGAGGCCGGGATCACTCATTTTATAGAGCATATGATCTTTAAAGGCACGAAAAAAAGGGGCCCGGGGGAGATAGCCAGATCCGTTGAAGCGGCAGGGGGGAGCATCAATGCCTATACGAGCTATGACAGGACCGTCTATTACGTGGAGCTGCCCAGTGAGGCAGCACTTCTGGGCCTGGATATCTTATTGGATGCAGTGCAGAACGCCACTTTTGACCCTGTGGAGATCGAGCGGGAGAAGGAGGTGGTGCTGGAAGAGCTTCGCCGCTCTTTGGATTCCCCCTGGAGGCGCCTTGGGATTGAGCAC
>JAMOVZ010000417.1 GCA_027061865.1 Desulfobacterales bacterium | reverse complement strand
GGGCGAGAGCAGCAGAAAGCTCATTGTTTGCTTGGATCTTTTCTTTAATGGTCTTTGCCGCTCCCACTTTGGAGCGGGCCTCGGTGACTTTTACGAAAACATCTTTCTCGTGTTTGGCATAGGCCTTTACCGTTTCCACATAATTAGGGATCAGGTCGTATCTGCGCTGGAGCTGATTTTCAACCTCTGCCCAGGCAGCTTGCACTGCTTCGTCAAGTTTTACAAGCGTATTGTAAGTGCTCTTGACATAAAGAAAAGGTATAACCACGATGAGAAAAATAACTGCCAACACTATAAAAAGCGTCCTTTGTCCTGCTCCCATCTGAGCCTCCTGTGCGCCTTTGTTATGTAACCATTTGGTCAACTTTTTGGGCCAGTAATCTCACCTGACCGAGGTATGACTTGAAAATTTCTGTAAGCTCTCGCTTGCCCGGGTTTGAAATCCCCTCTCTTATGTCAAAGAGCCTGTTGAATATGGGCCAGTCAAGCCCATAGGCCCCGCATATGGCTTTGGTTTTGCTTCGCTTGCCTTTTTCCGATGAAAGGCCTTTTAAAAATAGCAGGCCTTCAAATATGGCAGCAAGGGAGACAAGGGAATCACTTATCAGTTGCTTCAATATGGCGGGCCTGCCCTGACTCGCCAAAAACCCTTCGCGGAGCAAGACCAGCTTTCCCTTTACCTCGCGCTCACACTGAAGCCTCACCCACTGGGGGTCAAAGGTCAACTCCTTCAGTGGATCAGGTCCATGAACCATCACGTAAGAGCTTTGCATATTCATGTATTCGAGGGGATAGACGTCCAGGGAAGCCATGATGTAAGCCTCTGTGAGAAAGAGAGGCACCGCCACACTCCTTTTGTTCCACTTGGCCACAAAGCCAAAGGCCAGATCCAGGTTATGAATCCCTTCCTCAGTGAGAACCACCATTAGGTTTATATCAGATTTACCTGGCTTGTATTCAGGGGTGGCAGCGCTGCCGTAAAGCACAATGCTTAAAAGGTCCTCTTTGTATATTTCTTTTAACTCCTGAGTAATAGCCGGGAATATCTCCTTTGGATCACGTGGACTTTTGCCCATTTTCAAAATCCTCCTCCAGCTCCTCCTCCACCGCTCATCCCACCGCCGAAACCTCCAAAACCGCCCCCAAAACTACCAAATCCCCCACCAAATCCCCCGCCGTAATGGCCACCATGTCCACCACCCATGAAAAATGGAATGAAAAAGATCCAGGAACCCCTGCGGCCCGCCCTCCTTCGGAAGGCAAAAAAGAATATGGGTAATATGAACAGGAGGGATAGCAGGGAGACGGCCCTCCCACCCCTGGGGTTCTTTTTTTTAGACACTATCGGGTCAACCCTGCCGGTAAGGGTTACGCCGGCATCCTTTGCAATGATCTTAGCAATGGCAACTGTGCCATAGAGGAGGCCTTCTCCAAATTTGTTTTGCTTGAAGTATGGGATCATGTATGTGTCCCGTATCTCACCAACCAGTCCATCAGGCAGAATCCCCTCTGCTCCATACCCTGTTTCA
>JAMOVZ010000416.1 GCA_027061865.1 Desulfobacterales bacterium | reverse complement strand
AAAGGCTTTTTGGCTTGAGGTGCGCAGGTTTGTAAGAAATGACATACCAAGTAGCCTCATCCGTGAAATGGATGAGGGGAAGATAGAGACGGGCCGGCCCATAGTGGAAAAGGCAGGGGCAAAGAACCTCCTTGGCCCCCGCTTCCCAAAAGAGTATGGAGGACGGGATCTCAGTTGGGTGGCCGAGGTGGCTGCCGTAGAGGAGGTTGGGGTGTTGGGAAATTCCATCTCCTGTGCTTACGTGATGCCCAGTATTGTTGGCGAGGCCTTGAATCTTTTTGGCACAAAGGAGCAAAAGGAGAAATATCTTTCACCAACAAATCAGGGCAAATTATATAGCGCTGAGGCGTTGACCGAACCCAGAGGGGGGTCAGACTTCTTCGGGGCCACAACCACTGCCACAAGGGAGGGAGACAACTTTTTCATAAGTGGTGAGAAGCGTTTTGTGGTGGGCGCCCAGGATTCCGATTGGTTCTTGGTCTACGCCAAGACTGCCCCTGAGGTCCATCCCCACGAATCCATGAGCTGTTTCATTGTTGAGCGTTCAATGGGCGTGGAGGTCCAAAACATCTATTCACTTTTGGGCACTAGAGGTGGAGGTACCGGGAGGCTTGTATTTCGCAATGTCAAGGTGCCTGTGGAAAATCTGGTGGGAGAACTCAACGGAGCCTATGCCGTCTTCAACCGTATGATGATCCCTGAGAGGCTCACAAGCGGTGCCGGGGCCGTGGGGCTTGGTCGTGCTGCCATAGAAGTGGCAGCACGCTATTCTACTCGAAGAAAGGCATTTGGAAAGACCATAAACAGCTTTCAGGCGGTCAGCTTCATGGTGGCAGACTCAGTGGCCTTGCTTGATGCAGCCAGATCCCTTGTCTTTACTGCTGCCAAATTAGTGGATACCCGTGTGCCGGCCAAGCAGGAAGGGGGCTATGCCCGCCGCCTTGTTTCTGAGGCAAAGAAGATAGGCACAGAGGCGGCTTGGACAGCCATTAACAATGCCATGCAGATTATGGGCGGGATAGGATATACTACTATTTATCCCATAGAGAGATTCCTGCGCGATTGCCGCCTGTCCATGATATGGACAGGGACCAATGAGATAATGAACCTCCTTATCCAGCATGAGTATTATAAGGAGCTTTTAAAAAGGAAGGACGAGGGAAGGGACGTGGAGCGAGATGCTATCACGCCCCAGGACGAAGAAAAGCATTATGGATGAACCTGGGAATGCCCTTTCAAGAAGGCCCTGCCGGGAAAAGGTATCAAGGCTTTGAGCTCAGAACCACAGTCTGAGCCTCCTGTTATCATTTAACGAGAGGGAGGACCTGTCTGAAGGTCTCGGTGCCCGCCATCTTTAGCAGCTCGAACATAACCATCTCTGTGGTACTGATCACGGCTCCTGCCTGCTCCATCCTCCTTAACCCGGCCTCTTTATTAAATGGGTAGCGGGAGTCTACGGCATCCTGCACCACGTGAATGTTGTATTGGCAGAGGCCGTGGAGTACCGTTTGCATCACACAGATGTGGGTCTCTATACCGGTTACGATCAAATTGGAACGCCCCAAGGCCTTAAGCTTTTCAGGGAATCCGGGGGCTGAAAAGCAGTCAAAGTGGAGCTTGGTGATGGGGCTAAGGTCATCAGGCAACTCTGCCCGGATTTGCTCCACCGTGGAGCCCAATTTTTCCTGTTCGGTAAGAACTATGGGTAAATCCAAGAGACGCCAGAACTTGACGATCTTTACCGTCCCTCTAATCAGCCCCTCTTTATCATGCATTACCGGTACCAAGCGCTCCTGGATATCGATGATCAATAACACCGCATCCTCCGGATTAATCAAGATCCCTGCCCTATTTTCCCTCTTTTCTGTCATTTTTATCCACCCCCTCTCCCAAAACCTGTGGAATCCGCTTCCCTATCACCTGAGGCTTGTATAACTCCTTTGGCCCATACATTAGAACGGATTATTGAAGTAAAAGCGCGGCTGTGTCAATAGAGGATCGGTTTTGACAAACCATTAGCGCTTTGTTAAGGTGAGCCGACTATGGGAGCAGGATCCTGCCGAGCATAAGGAATAAGGCTGAATTGGTTTAATGGGACGGATAGTTTTTCTTAGCGAGAAAAATAAAAGAAGGTACCTCAAGGTGATCGAGCCCCTGGGGAGCTTATTTGCAAAGTTGGGGGTTCATCCCAACATCCTTTCCTTTTCAGGACTGGTATTAAGTGTAGTTGCCGGGATAATTTATAGCACCGGCAACTTTGTCCTGGCTGGATGTGTGGCGATACTTGCTGGGACCTGTGATGTGCTCGACGGCCTTCTAGCCAGAAAGACGGGAAAGGCTTCAAAGTTTGGGGCGTTTTTTGATAGCACCCTTGACAGATTTGGCGAGGTGGCGATGTTTACAGGTCTTGCCTGGTACTTTGCAGGTGGAGACAGCCCGCTTCCCATGCTCTCTCCCTCCAGCGGCAAGGAAGGCAGTCCATGGGCGGTGGTATTCATAATCTTTGCTATAGCGGGTGCCTTCATGGTCAGCTACACTCGTGCCAGGGCTGAAGGGCTTGGGGTGGAGTGCAAAGTGGGCCTGATGCAGAGACCCGAACGCTTCACCCTTCTCATATTGGGCTCCCTTTTGGGGGGAATCCCGGTGGTGGGAGAGTCTATCATGGAACTTACTCTCTTTCTCCTAGCTTTGACAGCCAATATCACGGCCGTTTACAGGATGATCCATGTGAGAAATCAGCTTCGGGCAGAGGAAGGGACCACATGAAGGAAGCACTGATTTGCCCCCATTGCGGTGGGGTGGTTGAGAAATACCGGAATCCTTTCCCCACTGTAGATATCATAATCGAGATGAATGATGACAAGATTATTTTGATCCGTCGCAAGAATCCCCCTTTTGGCTGGGCCCTGCCCGGCGGGTTCGTGGATTATGGTGAAAGCCTTGAATCCGCTGCGATAAGGGAGGCCAAAGAGGAGACATCGCTGGATGTAGAGCTTATGTACCAGCTGGGGGCCTACTCTGATCCGGATAGGGACCCCAGATTCCATACCATTTCTGTGGTGTTTGTGGCAAAGGCAAAGGGGGGCAGGCCAAGGGCGGCAGACGACGCCCAGGAAGTGGGTATGTTTGATCCCCGTAACCCGCCCCAGGACATGGCATTCGATCATGCCAAGATTCTTCAGGATTATTCCCGTCTATGCCTTTCAAAAGAACCCTGAAGCCCCGTCCCTATACCATCCTTCTAGGTGTCCTGCTTCTGATTTCTGCCCTGTTGTTCCTTACCGCCTTAATACAATTCCATACTGTTCAATCCTATCTATTAAAAAGGCTTGTGGCCCCTAAGGGGCTTGAGTTGGAGTTTTTGGGGGCCTCTGTTGACTTCTGGACAACCCTGAGAGTGAGAGTTCGCGACCTAGCCTTCAAGCAAAAGGGCTCTGCAAGGCCTTTTTTTACGGTCGGGACGGTTGAGCTATCCATCCCCTGGTCAAGAGTCCTGAAGATGGACTTTTTGCCTCATGAACTGGTCCTGGAACATCCCCGGCTGAGATTGACTGAATTACGGAAACACAATGAGTTCAAAAGCAATGAGCCATTTCCTATTAAGGCCTTCATAGCACCTCTTTTGACCGGAAAGGGTGCTGTTCCCTTGGTCTGGATAGTGGAGGGAAAAGTAGAAAAGGTTTGGGGGAATGCAGATATAGAAGGGCTTAACCTTCAAGGTCTTACCAAGGGATCGGGCAGGGAGGTCTTGGGCGGTGGTGTAGTTAAACTGAGGGGGGCTGCCATACCTTTCAGGCTCCAGGGAATCATAGTGCCAGAGGCGGGAATTGCTTCTAGAGGCCATGTGGCAAATTTTGAACTCACTTCGGAATCGGTGGCTATAGGCAAGTTACCTTCTTTTTACGGCCTTTTTTTTGAAAAAGGCAGTGGAGCGTTAAAGTTAAACCTGTTGGTCCATAATGGGGGAAGAGTGAGCGTTTCCGGAAGGCTCAGGGCGAAGTGCCCTGGGTTTTCCCTGGTTCGGGATGAGAGGAAGAAGAGTTGGGCGTTTCCGTTTCTAGAGCTTTCTGGACGAGGAGATATTAAAGGCGAAATTGTGGATCTGGCGTCTCTTTCCCTGAAAGGGCCGGGATTCAGGATAAATGGCGCCATAAGGATATCTCTGGAGGATAGAAAAGAGGGCACACCATTCTCGCTCCTAATTTCAGCCCCCCCAATGGGCCTTGAAAAATTCAAAGAAGTATTTCCTACTCCCCTTGTGTCCCCTTGGGTGGGAGAGAAGCTTTTCCCTACCCTTTTAGGAGGCAGGGTGAAAGTAAAGGCGTTCTCCCTTCAAGGGGAGAGACCCGGGGATGTCTCAGTCCGGATGAAACTGGGCTGGAAGGAGCTGAGGGTCTCAGAAGACCTGGTGGGGCTCCCGCTTTCACATGTCTCAGGGAATTTTCAGCTTGGGGAAGGCCGGATTCGGATCAGTGGTGTTAATGGTAAGATAGGGGATTCAGAATTTCAGGACGTATTATTGGACATCCCTGATCTTTCTAGCCCTGAGATAAAAGTATCAATAAAGGGAAGAGGCCTTTTTCACCTTACGGACCTGTCGGGGCTTTCAAGAAAGCTGATAACGCCTTTTCCGCACAGGGATTACTTTGAAGAGATGAGATTTGTCTCTGGGGTTGTGGCCTCAAGTTTTGAGGGGATTTTGCTGAATGGGGGCAGAAGTTTTAAATTGCTAAGTGCCAGTCTTGATTTCAAGGATTGTGCCCTGGACTATGGCTATTTTAAGGCTATCCATATACCCTCGGCCAATGTGGAAATTGGTGAGATAGGATATTTGCGCTTCAGGGGAAAGGCTGCATGGGGGCAAAGTTCGGTTGATTTCTCCGGCTCCGGGCTGACTAATTTAAAAGAGTTGGGGATGAGGGTGGATGGTGATGTGGACTTTGACGAGGTTTTAAAGGGCCTTTTTTCCGCTGCGGCCTCTCACATCAAGGCCCTGACCCCCATACCCATCAGCCTATACTTTTGGAGGTACCATGGCAAGTGGGGATGTGGGCTCGAACTGAATATTTCCAAGGTGAAGGTTGACTATGGGCCAATGGAGTTAGCCTTCAGGGATGAGGGCAGTAGGGCTTATATAAAAATTGGTCACTGTGTAGGGAAGGCTTCTGCTGACTGCGCTATTTTATTAGCCTTTGATCGTTCCTGTTTTGAAATGGGCTTGAAGGGTTCAGAGGAAAGAGGCTGGGAGGTGGCCTTGAGCAGCCCTGCCTTTTCCCTGAAACATCTTTTGCTGTCAATGAATGGAAGCCGATATTCCCTAGGCGGCAAACTCAATATTGACTTACAGATACGAGTTCCCAAAGGGCGGGGCCTTAGCAAGATGGGCTTCATGGGAAAGATGGTGGGAAGATCCATCATATTGAACAATGGATGGGCTGAACTCCCCATAGGCCTAAAGCGGTTTGAAGCAAAATTTTCTGGAAAAGAGCTGATGATTTCCAATGCCCTTATAAAATTTGGAAAGTCAGAGGGAGAGCTGAAAGCACGGCTCAAGGGGTGGGAAGAGCTTTCAGGAGAAATGGCGCTTTTCACAAAAACACTGGATGTGGCATCCCTGGTCAGTGATATCTCCCAACTGTTTAAAGCTGCACCCAAGTCGGGTTTGTTGTCCCGCCTGCTCATGAACAGCAATGTTAGGGTTCATGTGGAAGTGGGTTCTGGCAGCTATCGGAAGATACGATTTGGGCCTGCCATGGGGAAAGTGGTGATTTACAGGGGAGGCCTTTTTCTGGAAAGATTTGATATTAAACTCCCTCATGGCAGACTTTCTCTGAAAGGACACCTGAAGAAAGGAAAAGGCAAGGAAGTGTTCTTGTTAGGAGAGTTGAGGCTCAAGGATCAGCCGCTCAAAGAGGTGTTTCAAAGCTTCAATGTAACCCATCCAATTCTTGAAGGGCGTTTAACCTTAGAGGCGGTATTCTATAGTCAAGCAGAAAAGATTGCCCAATTACTGAAGGGCCTGAGAGGCAGGGCGAACTTTTTGCTGACTCGGGGAAAGATCCTCAAAAGCAA
>JAMOVZ010000415.1 GCA_027061865.1 Desulfobacterales bacterium | reverse complement strand
TTGGCATATTCTCCATTTCTATAAGCCTGTTTTCCAAGCTGGCGTTGAATGTTGGCCCCAAAGGTCTGGATGCAGCCGGGCCCCAGGGCTGCCAAGGAAAATAGGACCATTATGAAACCTGCAAAAAACCGCATCATCTGGATTCTTTTTCTCTCCATGCCCCTTACTTGCCTCCTCCTCCGCCACCGCCGCAATTGTGGACCAAATAGGCCTCACGGCCGTTATGCGATACATAGAAGTTGTGTGCACCTGAAACGTTTAAGTTATATACTGCCCCATTATAGTTGACTTTTTCTATAGTTTGGACAGTCTCGTAGCCGTAAGCTTTCATGATTTTGTCACCTATCTTAAGCTCCCTGATCCTTTTCCATCCCTTCGCAGTCAAAAAACGCTCGAGTGCCGTAGCCATAACATGGCCATTTATTATATAGAAGTGATTATTGATGTTCTTGAAGACCTTGGCTATAACCGCCTCCCCTTTCGCCTCGACTCCAATGTCATAAGCGGAAATTCGATCCCCCGCTTTCAGTTTTTCTATAGGTCGAAAGGTTCCATCCGGCATTAGGATCAAGGTGCCGGGCGGGAAACAGGACTCAGATGCCTCATCGAGCAATTGAGACATCTTGTTTCTCAACCCTGCCAGTTTTTCTTGGAGATTCCGTTGTTTGTTGATCAGGAATTCTCTGTCCGTGAGCTTATGGGTAATGGCTAGTTCTGAATCATAAGCCCTTTGGACGTCATTCCCTATAGTGGTTGAAAAGCCCGACATCATTCCCCTGTTAAGCTCATGGTCGATAGCCAGTATTTGATTGTCAATCTGTTCGATTTCGTTTTCCAGGTGTTCTATCTGGGCCTTGAGCTTTTTCACCTCTTGCTGTTTGTCTGGTGACATGGTGGATGGCTGAAGAGAGGTTGGGGGGGGAGGGGATGAAAATTCCGTACTCGTACAGCCCCCTAAGAATAAAAGCGCAACAGTTATGGTCACACAAAGATGCTTACAAGACATTCTTTTCCCTCCTTTCCAGGGTCTTGCCTTTTATATCTCTACGGTGGCGGGTTATTACTACAAGACTAAAGTTTATGTCAACAGGTTGAAAGATAAAAAAGCCTCCCTTGCTGGTTCCTTCCTTGACATACTGAGTTATTGGTGATAGATATATCCTTTTCCTTGCTCCCAAATAAGAAAGGGGGCCGCTAGTGAGGCACCGCCCTAGACAAGTTGGGGATTTGGATGCCGAGAAGAGACCGAAAGGGGAAAGGATATGAGATTTTACGAAACACTTTATCTTCTACCTCCAGATCTGAGCGATGACGAATACCAAGAAGTGGTGGGAAAATTCAATAATATTATTGAAAAGAACCAAGGTGTCGTCATCAAGGTAGATCACTGGGGAAGGAGGGACCTGGCCTATCGGGTCAGGAAGTTTGACAAGGGCTACTATGTGCTCCTGCAATTTTGCGGAAAGCCGGGTCTGACCAGTATCCTTGAAAGGGACCTAAGGCTTGATGACAGGGTCATGAAGTTCCACACCGTGAAATTGGCTGATGAAGCAGACCCGGATGCACTCAAAGAGCAATACGGCCCAAAACAGGAAGAGAGCCCTCAGCAGCCCCAAGCCCAGGAAGGAGCAGAATCACAAGAGGAGGGAGAAGATGGCCTACGTTAGAGGAAGAAGGACTTATCACCGGAGAAAGATCTGCAAGTTCTGTGCTGACAAGAACTTGAAGATAGATTACAAGGATCCAAAAACCCTAAGGTTTTTTACCACAGAACGGGGCAAGATCATTCCACGCAGGATCTCAGGCAATTGCGCAAAGCACCAGAGGATGCTCACCGTGGCAATCAAGAGGGCGAGGATCATGGCCCTTTTGCCTTTCACCACCTCCATCATAAGATAGAGCCCTCTGGTAGGAGTGCGGAGGGAGCTGTTCCGTTCTCCCTTGGCAAAGTACCCATGAAATGGCATGACTTCTTAGGCTGTATGGCCTGGGTGGCAGCAATTTTGGCCGCCTCTGTCATAGTGCCTTTCTTTGGACCCTTAATAGGACTTCTAGGCCCCCTCCCATACATCTACTACTCCATGAAGTTGGGCTTGAGGCAGGGTGCGGTGATAACCGCCCTCACCCTGGCGGCCTTAACTCTTTTCTCTGCTACTGCTGGATTCCCCCGCCTCCCTTTGGTTGCCGTTGAATTTGGAGTGGTGGGCTGGGGGCTTGCCATGCTGTTTCGAATGAGGCTGGGTATTGGGCTTACAATTCTGCTTGGCACATGCCTCATGCTGTCCATAGGAGTAGCCTTCCTTCTCACCCTTTCGTTTATGAAAGGGATGGGTTTTTTTGAGCTGGTAAGGGAATATATGCAAACCCATCTCGAGGCCACAATGGCCATGTATGGAAGCGGTGGCGGTGGAGCGAGAGGGGGGAGCCAGCTTACAGAGGCCCATAAGGCAGTCATTGAGGGGATAATGAATTTATTTCCATCCCTGGGCGTCATAGGGGCCAGCTTTTCTGTGTGGCTGAATGTGGTTTCCGCCTCTGCCTTATTGAGGCGCTCCGGGCTTTCAGCCCCGGATTTTGGACGGCCCGAATTGTGGCGGGCGCCGGAGAACCTGGTTTGGATCCTGATAGTTGCAGGTTTCTCTTTATTTTTGGCCTCCGGGGGTCTAAAATACTTGGCGCTAAATCTGTTCTTGGTAGTGGCTGTGGTTTATCTTTATCAGGGCATGGCCATCGTCTTGTTTTTCCTTAAAAAATATGATGTCCCGGGGTGGATGAGGCCGCTCATCTATTTTTTCTTGGTAGTGCAGCAAGTCCTCACGGTTGTGGTAGCTGCTGGAGGGCTGTTTGATCAATGGATAGATTTTAGAAAGATCCACAAGCGAAGGGGTCTAATATCATAGAGGGAGGAGATGGATGAAGATAATTTTGCAGCAAGACATTCACGACCTTGGCCTTGAAGGCGACACAGTTGAGGTTGCAGACGGATATGCGCGCAACTACTTGATTCCCAAAGGGCTTGCCCTTGAAGCCACGCCGAAAAATCTCAAGATGATGGAACAGAAACGCAGGAAGATAGAGGCAAAAAGGCTGCGGGCAAAAGAAGAGGCCGAGGCCCTTAAGAAGAAAATGGAAGAACTGGTGCTCCTGTTCCGTCACAAGGCAGGAGAAGAAGGTAAGCTCTATGGGTCGGTTACGGCCATGGACATAGCCTCGGCCCTTGAGGAAAAGGGTATTGTGGTGGACCGCCGCAAGATCGTTCTGGACCAACCCATAAAGAACCTCGGTGACTTTGACGTAGCGGTGAGAATCTACCCAGAAGTCACCGCAACACTAAGGGTAACCGTGGCTCCAGAGGAGTGATCAAAATGGGAGAAGCCCCATTTATGAAAGTGGCGCCCAACAACATCGAGGCAGAGCAGGCGGTGTTGGGGGGAATTTTGATCAATAATGACGCCATTAATCAAATCCTCGACATATTAAGGCCGGAGGATTTTTACAAGGAGGCCCATGGAGTCATCTTTGATGCAATGGTGGGCCTCTATGATCAAGGCGAACCCATTGATCTTATAACTCTGAGCGATTATCTGACGGCCAGGGGATTGTTAGAGAAGGCCGGGGGCAGGGAATATCTCGCCTCCTTGGTGGAGGCCACCTCCACTTCTGCAGGCTTGATCTATCATGCGGAGATCGTAAAGGACCTCTCTGTGAGGAGGAAGTTGATTTCAAGTTGCTCTACGATTTCAGAGCAATGTTTTTTGAGGGCTGAACAGACCGAAGAGCTGCTTGAGATGGCGGAGCAGTCCATATACGACATAGCCGAGCAGCGGGTAAGAGAAGGATTCCAGAGTATGAGGGAGGTGATCACCAGCTCCTTCAAGCGGCTTGAGACGGTATCTGCTGCAGATGGCTACGTCACTGGAATCCCTACTGGATTTACTGAATTCGACAAGCTCACAGCAGGCCTCCAACCCTCAGACCTCATAGTGATCGCTGGAAGGCCCAGCATGGGAAAGACCGCCCTTGCCCTCAACATCGGATATAATGCCGCTGAAAAGACAGGAAAGGCGGTTGCCATCTTCAGCCTGGAGATGTCCAAGATGCAGCTTGGCATCAGGCTGCTGGGCTTTGATGCGGGAATAGATGCCACCCGTCTTAGAACCGGTTTCTTGAGGGACACTGATTGGGAGCGATTGACCCATTCAGCCAACCGGCTGGCCGAGCTTCCCATCTTCATTGATGATTCTTCATCCATAAGCGTTCTTGAGATGAAGGCAAAGTGCCGCAGGCTGAAGAGGAAGCATGATCTGGCCCTCATTATAGTGGATTATTTACAGTTGATCCAGGGCCGCAGGTCTGCCGAGTCCAGGCAGCTTGAGATCTCAGAGATATCAAGGGCCCTCAAGGCCATGGCAAAAGACCTCAATGTGCCCGTGGTGGCCCTTTCCCAGTTGAACAGGAAGGTGGAAGACCGGCCCGATAAGAAACCCCGCCTGGCAGATCTCAGGGAGAGTGGGGCTATTGAGCAGGACGCAGACGTGATAGTGTTCATATACCGCGACGAAGTATATCACCCAGGAAACGAGAACAACCGCAATGTGGCGGAGATAATTGTTGCAAAACAGCGAAATGGCCCTACAGGATATTTTAGGTTGACCTTCCAGAAGGAGATCACCAGATTCCGAAACTATGTGGAGGAAGGTCCCGCACTTCAAGCGGTCTAGGGGAGGTGTAAGGAACAATCGATAGGATCTACGGCAGAACCTCCGGGCTTAAGGCAAGCCTGCAAAAGCGCCTCCAAAGGCTTTACAGGAGGAGGGTATCTGCCTCCGAGATCCTTTCCCACGAGCTTGCCCGCCAACTGGCTAGCCTATCGCGGGAGCTCAACCGGCAACTTGCAGTGCTGCTTACCAGGCGGGGTGAGGTGGCCTATGTGGTGGTGGGCGACCACCGCCGCATCTGGATACCTGACCTTGGCGGATTCAGGGAAGGCCCGGGCCGGCTGAAGGGCCTAAGATGTATCCACACCCACCTGAATGATGAGCCCCTCTCAGAAGAAGATATCACTGACCTGGTGCTGCTTCGCCTGGACCTCATGGTCTCCCTGGAGGTGAGTGAGAAAGGCATCCCCGGGGCAATCACATATGCCAACATTCTGCCTGCAAACAGTGACGGAAGGGGATGGCAGGTAGCGAAGGTTCCCAACATCGGGCAATTGGATGTGGATTTTCGTGAGTTTATCTCCTCCTTGGAGGAAGAGCTGGCAAAATCGCATGGGTCAACTGCTCTGGAGCGGAAGGAAAAGGCTTTGCTGGTTGGTGTCACATCAGGGAGCAAGTGGGAAGAAGAGGAGGCGTTGGATGAGCTTGAAGAGCTGGCGCTTTCAGATGACCTTGAAGTGGTGGGCAGGGTTGTTCAAAGAATCAAGAGGCCTGACCCGCGCTTCTTGATTGGAAAGGGAAAGCTTAGCGAACTGGTTTTGCTGTGCCTTCAAAAGGGTTCGAACCTCATGATCTTCAACCATGAACTCACTCCTGCTCAGGTAAAGAGCCTCACTGACTTTACAGAGATGAAGATAATCGACAGGAGCCAGCTGATCTTGGACATATTTGCCCGCAGGGCCATCACCAGGGAAGGGAAGATCCAGGTGGAGCTAGCCCAGCTTCGTTATGTGCTCCCCAGGCTGGCGACCAAAAATACGGCCATGTCAAGGCTGACCGGTGGGATTGGAGGCAGGGGGCCGGGTGAGACAAAGCTGGAGATCAACCGCAGACGCGTTCACGAGCGGATTGCGAAACTCAAGAGGGAGTTGGAGGCAATACGGAGCCAGAGGCAGGGAAGAAGAAGCCTCAGGAGGTCAAAAGGGCTCCCCATAATTTCCATTGTCGGCTATACCAATGCGGGTAAATCCACCCTGCTCAATGCGCTCACCAAAAGCCAGGTGAGCGTTAAAGACCGGATGTTTGAGACCTTGGACCCCAGCAGCAGGCGGCTTCGCTTCCCAAGGGAAAGGGAGGCCATCATAACCGACACGGTTGGTTTTATCAGGAATTTGCCTCGGGATTTGATGGATGCCTTTGC